>JBEKOT010000036.1:0-18204 GCA_049521495.1 Syntrophorhabdales bacterium
GGGGCGGAGGGAATGCTCTGGAGGGCCTTCCCGGGGGTAAAGCAAGAGAGTAAATGCGCTTACTCCGGCCCTGAGAGCAGGGCAGAGACCAGATTCCCGATCTGCCTCGATTTCAATACCCACAATTATGTTGACGAGGGGGTAGCATATGGAGTTTAATATATAACTTTACCAAAAAGATAATACGGAGGGAGGGGAATGATGAATGCCGGCAATTATCATAAGAGACGGAGAATCATTTGAGAGCGCCCTGAAAAGGTTTAAGAAGCAGTGCGAGCGAACAGGCATCCTGTCCGAGATCAAGAGAAGAGAACATTACGAAAAACCCAGCGTCAAAAGAAAGAAGAAAATCCTTGCCGCTAAGAAAAGGGCCCTCAAGAAGATGAAGAGAATGATGGAGAAGGGCCTCTACTGAGAGGAATGGCATACAAAGACGAAATCGAACAGGGTCTCAGGAAGGCTCTTAAAGAAAAGGACGCCCTCAGAGTGTCCGTGTTGCGCATGCTCCTCTCTTCCCTGAGCTACAAAGAAGTCGAAAAAAGAAAACCGCTGACGGATGACGAGTTTCACGGGGTCGTCAAGACCATGATAAAGCAGCACGTGGAATCGATCGAGAGCTTCAGAAAAGGTCAGCGCACTGACCTCGCGGAAAAGGAGGAAAAAGAGCTTCAGATCTTGAAGGAATTCGTGCCCGCCCAGCTTACCGCCGAAGAACTGGCCAGAGAGGTGGAAGAAGCCGTAACGGCGCTGGGGGCAAAGGACCAGAAGGACATGGGGAAGGTGATGAAGGTCCTGATGGAAAAACTATCATCCCGAGCGGATGGGAAGGTGTTGAGCGAAATGGTGAAGAACAGGCTGTCTTCTCAAAGACCGTCGTGAAGCCATTTATGGCTGATAAAACACTGGATTACATAGACTACCTCAAGCTTCTCGAAGTCATAAAACGTCACTCGTCAACCGGCTTTATCAACGAAACAATAGAAAATCTGAGACCTTTGGCAACCCTGTCCGAGATAGAGGAGCGCCAGGGACGAATAGAGGACGTGCTCGACGTCGTCAGGCTCCACGGCCCTATCCCCCTGGGCGATATCCCGGACATACGGAAGGCCGTGGCCGGCCTTTCCCTTCCCGAGTTCAGCCTTGCGATACCCGATTTCCTGGCGCTCGGCCGTTTCCTGGCGGGTTGCAAGGGCATCTCCGCCTTCTTGCGGAAGGCCGTAAAGAAAGGCGCCTACATCGAGTCGGTCATAGAAAGCATAAAGACCCTTCCGGATATGGCCTCCAGGATCAGGAAGACCGTCAACGAGGAAGGCTATATCGAGGACAGCGCTTCCTACGAGCTTTCGAAGATAAGGTCGGACCTCTACCAGCTGAAGGAAAGGGCAAGGCGGTCCCTGGAGCGGATAATGGAAAGGGACGATGTGAGGCCCGTCGTCCAGGACACGTACATAGCAATCCGCAACGGCAGGTACGTGATACCCCTCAAGCCGAACTACAACCAGTTTTTTCAGGGCATAGTCCACGACTATTCCCATTCTCTCAAGACCTCCTTCGTGGAGCCGGTCGAGACCATGGAGGTCAACAATACGATCAGCGTGCTGGAGAAGGAGGAGCAGGAAGAAGAAAAGCGCATACTCGTCGAGTTGACCCGGTGGGCGCGGCGCTACGTGAAAGATATGGCGGAAACGCTGGCGGTAATTGCCGGTCTCGATCTCCATCATTGCCTGGCCCTATTTGCGTCCGCCTTCAATTGCGTGAAGCCCCTCGTCGCTTCCGGAGGGCCAATCGAGATAAGGGGCGCCATGAACCCCTTCATCCTGCTGTCGAGGGGCAGCTCCGCGGTGCCCATCGATATCGTCATGGGGGAGGAGAAACAGGCGATCATCGTCAGCGGCCCCAACGCGGACGGGAAGACGGTCGCCCTCAAGACGACCGGTCTCCTTCTTTCCATGGCGGCGACAGGCATGTTCATCCCCGCCCGCGCCACCCCGCGCGTCTGCCTCTTCCCCGGCATCTACGCCGTTATGGGGGACGAGCAGGACATCGCGATGGAGCTTTCGACCTTCACGGCCCACGTAGAGGCGATCAGGAACGTGTACGACCATTCGAGGGGCGGCGAGCTCGTGCTGATCGACGAGATAGGGGGCAGCACGGAGCCGCAGGAGGCTTCCGCCCTCTCCATGGGCATTATCGATGCTTTTGTGGAGAAGGGGTGCAGGATCGTCGTGACGACCCATCTCAACCTGCTGAAGGCATACGGCGCCACCCGTCCCTTTGCCATGAACGCGGCAACCGATTTTGACGGCGTGACGATGAAGCCTCTATACAGGCTCTTATACGGCGCAGCGGGCGTAAGCAACGCCCTGAAGGTGGCGCAGATGTGCGGCCTTCCCGCGGAGATCGTGGAGAAGAGCTCGACTTATCTGGGGAAGCAGGAGTATGTTCTTAACGACCTGATCCGGGGCCTCGAGACCGAGAGGAAGGCCGCGGAGGAAGAGAAGCGCAAGGCCCGTCTCTACAGGGAGGAGATGAAAAAGAGGCTTGCGGCCATCCGCGAGACCAGGGACGAGTATCTGAAGCGGACCGAGGAACGCTGCCGGGCCAGGGTGGCGACCCTGGAGGCGCAGCTCGACGAGATAGCCAGGGAGATGGCCAGGAAGGACCGGGAAGGGCTCCGCAGGGCCAGGGAAAAGGTGTCAGCCGTCAGGTCGAAGTTCGCGCCGGAAAAAAAGGCCGCTCAGGCCGAGGTCCGGGTGGGCGACTACGTGAGGGTAAGGACCATCGGGAAAGAGGGCATCGTTACTGCCATAGACGGACAGAAGGGCATGGCCGAGATCATCGTCGGCAATATGCGGATGCGGATCAAGAAGGACTATGTGGAGCGGGCAGGCAAGCCGCCGGGAGAGAAGAAGGCGGCCGTCGAGGTGAATGTGGGCGACATCGAAGTGCCTGAGATCAACGTGCGCGGCCTGAGGGTTGAAGAAGCCCTGTCCGAGGTGGACAGGCTCGTGGACAGGGCGATCGTCCACGGGACGCCGACGCTCCGCATCCTCCACGGCATCGGCACGGGGAGGCTTATGCGTGCCATCAGGGACCATCTTTCGGAAGCGGGCCAGATAAAGGACATAAGGAATGACGAAACCAACTCGGGCGTTACCATAGTAGAGCTGCTATGACTTCCGTTCTTGATGAGGTGCTGGGGAGGATCAATATCCTGGATATCGTTTCCCAGTACGTTAAGTTGAGAAGAAGTGGTAGGGATTTCGTAGGGCTCTGTCCGTTTCATAAAGAAAAAACTCCGTCATTCACCGTAAGTATCGAGAAACAAATATATTATTGCTTTGGCTGTCATGAAGGCGGCAACGCCGTCAATTTCCTCGCAAAATATGAGAGGTCTTCCTTCCATGAGGCCCTCGAGACCCTGGCGCATCAGCTCGGCATAGAGTCCAGGGGGCAGGTCGGCCCGAGGCGGACCCCTGTCTTCGACGCCCTGGGGAAGCTTGCCGGCCATTACCACGAATGCCTGCTCCAAAATAAGGCCGCCCTGAAGTACCTCGCCGACCGGCAGATCGAGGGCGAGGCCCTGACCTTGTTCAAGCTGGGCTACAGCGAGAGAAGGACCTATACCGGCAAGGAGATCTCGGCGCGCCTCGGCGCTCCGGTCGATCTGCTGCTTCATACGGGAATAATGAAGACGCGGGATTCAGGCGAGCTCTACGACATATTCCGGGGAAGGATAGTAGTGCCCATCTGCGACGTGCGCGGCCGGGTCGTCGGCTTCGGCGGGCGTGCCCTTGCTAAGGACGTACTGCCCAAGTACATAAACTCACCGGAGTCCGCAGTCTTCACGAAGCGGTCCGTCCTTTACGGCCTGGACGCGGCCAGGAGGGAGATCACCGAAAGAGACGAGGTTATCATGGTCGAGGGATACTTCGACCTCATCACGCTCCATTCCGCAGGCGTGAAAAACGCAGTGGCGACTCTTGGGACATCGGTCACGGAAGAACAGCTTTCGCGCCTCCGGAATTACACCGAGAACATGACGCTAATGCTCGACGGCGACGAGGCGGGCATAAAGAGCGCCCTTCGTCTCATCGCCCCCTTGGCCGAGATGGGGATCAACGGAAAGATGGTCCTTCTGCCCGAAGGCCACGACCCGGACAGCTTCGTGCGGGCCTTCGGTCCCGATGGGTTCCAAAAGGTTATGGCGGAGAAGAAAGAGCTCCTCGATTATCTCTTCGACCGGGAAGTGAAGAGGCACGGCGTATCCACCCTCGAGGGCAGGATGAAGTTCATCAGGTCGGTTGTCCCCTATGTGGAGGGAATGAGGGACGCGGTGAAGAAGAGGCTCTACGTGCAGAGGCTGGCAGAGCTGACCGGAGTGGAAGAATACCGCTTCTGGGACAGCATGGGAAACGTGCGCAGGGAGGCGGCAAGCGAAAGGGACGGGAGCAGGAACGTTATCGAGGAGAGAGTCCTGGGCATAGTCATGAACAGGCCGGAGCTCCTCGAAAAACTTAAGGGAAAGGGGGTGGAATCGCAGATCGGGGACAGGGACCTCGGGGAAGTGCTGTCCAGGCTGATCAATTATTACGAACAGCATGCACGTCTGGATATCAGGCTTTTTTTGAACGTTCTTGAGAGAGAGGAGCTGCGGGAGAAGGCCGTCCGCTCGGCCCTGGATGTGGCTGAGTGCGACTGGCAGGAGGGGGAGAGAATAGTGACGGATTACCTCTGCCACATGGAAAGCAAGCTGCTCAAACAGGAACATATAGGGATCACGGCCAGGCTGGCAGAGGCAGAAAAGAGAGGCGATCAAGGGGCTTTGCAGGAGCTGCTCGAGAAAAAGAGAAACGTTTTGGCAGCCATGAAGAACAAATCCGCCAAGTGAGGTAGCCATGTCTGAAGATGTGGAGAACCGGATGAAGATGTTCGGCCTCAGCGGGCCAAAAGGGTTTTTCCCTTATGACGAGGGGCAGGAAGTGAACGACCTGTACCTGATATTGGCCCCTTCGGCCGAGGATCAGGCAAGTTTCTACGACGACGTGGATCTGTTCGATATAGACAAGGGGGACGCGGGCCTGCTGCAAGCCGACAAGTACGAGGACGGCTTAGACGAAGCCTTGGAAGCCGTCTACGACGAGGAGCTGACCAACCCTATCAAGCACTATATCAAGGAGATGGGCGGAGTCGGCCTGCTCACGAGGGAGGGAGAAAAAGAGATCGCCGTCCGCATCGAGGAGTCGAAGGCAGAGATGAAGGAGGTCCTTCTTTCCTTTCCGGGGACGGTGAAGGAGCTACTGAACCTTTATTCGAGCCTCAAGATGTCGGAGCTTACCCTGTCGGAGATCGCGCCTGAGGCGGATGACGGTGACGAGATCGATGGTGAGGATGCCCAAAGGGATAGGATCATCGATTTGCTGGAGGCGCTGCGGCAGACCTATCAGCGGTCGAAAAAGGCGGGAGGACGCAAGGAGCAGGAGCGCTGCCGGGCCGAGATGAGGCGGATCGTCGGCGATATTAACTTGAGCCGCAGAGTAGTGGACCGGATAAAGCACAGGATGATGGTCTTCGTCGAGAGGATCGGCACGATAGAAAGGGAGATGGAGCGCCGGAGGCGGACAAAAGGAGGCGGCAAGGGACTGGAAGGGCTCCGCAAAAGGTTGGAAAGGATCGAGCTGGAAGCGGGAACTCCGGCCTCTGAAATTAAAGAGCTTTACCGGCGCATGGAGAGGGCGGACGGGGATTGCCTCGAGGCGAAGAACGAACTGATAAAGGCGAACCTCAGACTTGTCGTCAGCATTGCAAAGAAGTACATCAACCGGGGCCTGTCCCTCCTCGACCTGGTGCAGGAGGGCAATATCGGCCTTATGAAGGCCGTTGAGAAGTTCGAGTACAGGAGGGGCTACAAGTTCAGTACCTACGCTACCTGGTGGATAAGGCAGGCGATCACCAGGTCGATTGCCGATCAGGCCCGTACCATAAGGATCCCTGTCCATATGATCGAGACCATCAACAAGATTGTCAGGATCTCCAGGGAGCTGGTCCAGGACCTCGGCAGAGAGCCGCTGCCGGACGAGATTGCGGAGAAGATCGGCTTCTCGGTCGAGAAGATCAGAAAGATCCTACGCATCACCAAAGAGCCCATATCCCTCGAGACGCCGGTGAGCGACGACGAGGACACGCACCTTTCCGATCTTTTAGAAGACAAGAATGCCCCCGTGCCCCAGGACTCCGTCATATTTCATGACCTCATCCAGCACCTGGACAGGATACTCTCGACCTTGACGCCGAAAGAGGAGAAAGTGATAAGGATGAGGTTCGGCATAGGGGAGAAGTGCGACCATACCCTTGAGGAGGTGGGCCAGGTCTTCGAGGTTACAAGAGAAAGGATAAGACAGATAGAGGCCAAGGCGCTGAGGAAGCTGAGGCACCCGTCGAGGGCCAAAAGGCTCAAGTGCTTCTCCGACCTCTAGCGTAGGGGGGCCCTCCGATATGCCGGCCGCTTTTCGTGCCTGACTTTGTCGTCGTGTTCGGCGCGCATCCTCACATACAAAAGAGTATGCTGCGGTGCGCGCCTCCGCGACTTCGCGTCATGCATCGAAAATCGCCTCGGCCTATCAGAGGGCCTTTCTTTTATCTCTCTATCTTTGCGCTTCGCGCCGGTAAAAGATCGTTTTGCCGCGTAGCGTGCCAGGGGGTCAGTACTCGCCGTCTATTATCTCTGCAAGGACGCCGTGGAACTGCTTGGGGTGGAGGAAAGCGAAGCGGCGTTTCAACTCCTTGGCGTATCTCGGCTTACGGTCAAGCAGGAGCGCCCCGTTTCCGCTGAGGACATCGAGGCTTTCCGTGACGCTGCCTACCCTGAAAGAGAGGACCATGACCCCCTCCCCGTGCTTCTCTATAAACTTGGCAACTTCCCCGGTGCCGTCCAGGTCCTCCATGATCTCCACGGCCGTAGGACCCACCATGAAATAGGCGACCGAGATATTCTCGTCACGGTCCTTGTAGCGTCCGTCCGGTTCCCTGCCGAAGACTCGCTTCAAGTCCTCCTCGGCGTTTTTCAGGTTCTTTACGGCTATGCTGACGTGGTCGACGCAACTTGTTTTTAGTTTCTCCGGCATGGCTCTCTTCCCTCCGCTCGGCGGCATCACGGGCCTAAAGGCGGTACGGGCTAGAGTCTGTGCTTTCCGCCTAGCAGGCTGTCTGCGGGGCGATGGGGAAGGTTGAAGGCCTGCGCCACTGCCGCAT
The DNA here is from genome assembly GCA_049521495.1 of Syntrophorhabdales bacterium. Lineage (GTDB taxonomy): Bacteria > Desulfobacterota > Syntrophorhabdia > Syntrophorhabdales > WCHB1-27 > CAWEPK01. The sequence goes on from JBEKOT010000036.1 coordinate 7,252, forward strand.
GGGTGATTTCGCCTTCCACCAGGTTGATGCCGCGATAAAGGGCAACGTCCTGTTTGACCGCATTTTTCCAGCCCTTGTTCGCTATGGCGAGCACGTAGGGCAGGGTGTTGAGGGTCAGCGCCCTCGTAGCCGTCCGGGGGACCGCGCCCGGCATGTTGGCCACCGTATAGTGGACGACCCCTTCCTCGATATAGACGGGGTTGTCGTGCGTCGTGGGTCTCGATGTTTCTGCGCATCCGCCCTGATCTATGGCTACATCGACGATGACCGCCCCCGTTTTCATCGTCTTGAGCATGGGCCTTGAAATGAGGCAGGGCGCTTTTGCCCCATGCACCAGGACAGCGCCAATGAGGAGGTCTGCGAAGGTGAGGGCCAACCTGACGTTGTAATTGTCGGCGAACATAGTGACGATCCCGCCGCGGTACATGTCGTCGATCGCTTTGAGCCTGTGGGGCGCGATATCAAGGACCGTGACGGACGCGCCCATGCCGAGGGCCACGCGGGCAGCGTTCGACCCGACAGTGCCGGCGCCGAAAATCGCCACGCTGGCCGGGGGGACCCCCGGAACCCCGCCCAGCAGGACCCCCCGGCCGCCGTAAGTCTCCTCAAGGTATTTCGCGCCCTCCTGGGGCGCCATCCGGCCGGCGATCTGGCTCATGGGCTGGAGTAAGGGGAGGGAGCCGTCCGCGGTCTCGACCGTCTCGTAGGCCAGGGCTGTCACTTTCTTCCGAAGCAGGGCGCGGGTGAGGGGCTCCGAAGCAGCGAGGTGTAGGTAGGTGAAGAGGATCTGGCCTTCGGCGAGCATGTCCCATTCTACGGGGAGGGGCTCCTTAACCTTGAGCACCATGTCCGACCGGCCGTAGACCGCCCCGGCGTCGGCCACTATTTCGACCCCGGCCCGGCTGTACTCTTCGTCGTCGAAACCGCTGCCGATGCCGGCGCCTGTTTCCATCAGCACCTTGTGGCCTGCTGCGACAAGGGCTTCGGCTCCCCCGGGCACCAGGGCGACCCGCTTCTCCTCGATCTTGATTTCCTTGGGAACGCCCACTATCATGGCCTCACCTCACCGTTAGTATTATAAAGCGGCCCCGTACGACCCGCATCTTTTTGCAGGATAGGCCGCATTGGTAATCAGGGCGCTTGCTGCCGCGGGCGCATCATCAGCGTTATCAGCTTCGAGCGGCTCGGAGCGTTGCATTTCCTGAATATCCTGTTGAGGTGGGCCTTGACCGTGTGCTCGCTGAGCGAGAGGGAGGCTGCTATCTCCCTGTTGCTCCATCCCCTGCAAACGAGGTCTATGATCTCCTTCTCCCTTCCAGTGACGCCGTTTTCCTTAAAGGGGGATGGCGGTGGAGAGCCTTCGTGGAGGAATGCTTTCAGGATGTTGTTGTCGACCCATATCTGCCCTTCGGCCACGACCTGGAGGGCCTTGTCGAAGAGAGGAAGGTCCGTGTCCGTAGAGAGTACGCCGGAAAGCCGGTGCGACAGGAAGATCTTCACGATCCTGTCCTTGTCCACACCCGTGTCTATGAGGAGCACTTTGGAGTCCTGGTAGCCGGTAAGGATACCCCGGTCCGCGCTTGCAACATCTACCAGTATAACATCGGGAACAAAGCCTTTGGGGATCGATGCCTTGTCGGCCGCTACAACTCCTTTATGGCCTTTTTTTACTACCAGGTTGTAAATCCCTTGTGAAACAATATTGCTGCTTAAGCTTACAAGTATGTTCATCGCTTCACCTCAGCTAAGGGATCGGGTCGCTTAAGTACCTATGGCCTAATACAAACGTGTGCTTTCTTCTTAAGCCTCCTGTCGCTGCCCAGTATAGACTTTTGAAGCGAGAAGCGCAACAGAAAAAGCACATCGTTCCTGTTATTTGGCGGGCTCCCGGTCCGGGCACCTTCTTCTCCTTTACATGCCGCCGCCTTATCTGTATATTGAAGTCTTGCGCAGGCGGCTTTTTTGCCTGGAGAAAAAGACCGGGATGGAGAGACTTGGCTGCCGATTCCGGAAAGCGGAGCAGGTTCGACTGGTGGCTCGGCGGTTTCTGTGCCTCGAGAGTCTTCAACGGCTTCGTATTCATGACGTACGCCGGGGCCCTCTCGGCGCTCCGGCAGGAATGGGGCATGTCGGCCACCCAGGCGGGCGCAGTGGCAAGCGGGTTTCAAATCGGCTACGCTATATCGCTAGTCGTTTTCTCCACTCTCTCCGACCGGGTGAGCCCCAAGAAAGTCTATCTGTGGTCCATGTTCGCCGCCGGGGTTTCGGCCCTGGGGTTTGCCCTCTTTGCCCGCGGCTTTACCTCCGCCATGGTCCTCCATACCTTCGTCGGGCTCGCCCTGGGCGGGACCTATACCACCGGCGTAATGATTATCGCCGATCAGTATGCGCCGAGGCGCCGGGGCATGGCCGTCGGATTTTTCATCGCCAGCACCTCTTTCGGCTACGCGTGCTCCCTGGCAGTCAGCGGGTTGGCGCTTCCTTTCGGCGGGTACCGCCTTTCGTTCCTTCTTACCTGCCTCGGCCCCCTGGCAGGGTGGCTCATAGCCCTTGCCACGTTGAAGAGAACGGAGGTGCCCGTTCCCGCGCACCGGGGGGAGAAGCGGTTCAGCCGGGAAGTTCTGCAGAACAGGCCCGCCATGCTTTTGATCTGGGGATACAGCTTCCACAACTGGGAGCTCCAGGGTATGTGGTCGTGGACGCCCGCTTTCATGGCGGCATGCATAGGGTTGGCAGGGGCAGCGCATTTGAAGGCAGCCGGGTCGGGCGCCAATGCGGCGGCGTTCTTCCATCTGGTAGGCGTTTTTGCCTCCTTCTCCATGGGTGCGCTATCGGACCGGCTCGGCCGCGGCAGGGTCATAATGGCCCTCGCCCTTATAAGCGCGGCCTGCTCCCTGGTATTCGGCTGGTCCATCGGCTGGCCCCTGGCGCTTGTGACGGCAATCGGCGTGATATATGCTTTCTCCGCTTTGGGCGATTCTCCGGTCTTTTCGGCAGCCCTCACCGAAGCAGTCGACCCCGCCTGCCTTGGGAGCGCTTTAGGTCTCAGGTCGCTCCTGGGCTTCGGCGCGGCCGCTTTCGCCCCTCTTGCCTTCGGTGCGGTGCTTGATCTGAGCAACCCTGCGGTCAGCGGACGACAGGAATATGCCGCGTGGGGATGGGCCTTCGGCGTGCTTGGCCTGGGCGGATTGGGGGCCGCTTGGGTCGCTCTCAGGTTCAAGAAACTTTCGGAGGATGGAAGCTGAGGATACATCGACAATATCGGCGAGCACCGAATGGCTGAGAACCGTGGACATGAGAGGTAAGCTCTCTTGTGACGGGCCTGCCACATAAAAGGAGCGATTATGACTACCAAAGCAATCCAGGAGTACTACCCCGACGAAGTCGCCCATTGTTTCGGATGCGGACGACTCAATAAAGAGGGGTGGCAAATCAAGAGCTATTGGGACGGCGAAGAAAGCGTCTGTCATTTCAAGCCCAAGCCCTATTACATGGGAGGCTCCCCCGGAAGCGTCTATGGCGGGTTCATCGCTTCGCTGATAGACTGTCACGGCGCAGCTACGGCCTCCGTTGCAAAATTGCGTGAGGACGGCTTTACGTTGGGCGACAGGCCCCTTTCCCGGTTCGTTACGGCATCGTTGAAAGTCGATTTTCTAAAACCCACGCCTATGGGGAGGGTCCTCGAGCTGAGGGGAAGAGTCAAAGAGATCAAGAACCGTAAGGTGATCGTGGCCGTAACGCTCTCCGCGGAAGGGGGGGTCTGCGCGCAAGGTGAAGTAGTAATGGTGCAGTTGCGCGAGAGCATCGCGGAATAAGAAAAAACGTTTTTTGCAAAAATCGGCTTGACTAACGGCCCCGAGTAATAGAATACTACTGTTATATCAGTGTCAAATTCAGCTGGAGGTGCCTTCCATGAAATCCCGATATGCCGTCGGGTTCCTTTTCGCCTGTCTGTTGTTCATTTTCTGCTTACCTCCGGCCGCAAGGGCAGCGGAGCACCCTAAGAAGCCTATTACGATCAAGCTGGAGGGCGGGAAAATGCCGCCCGTCGTCTTCTCCCATGATATTCACGTCGAGAAGCAGAAGATCGACTGCGTGAAGTGCCACCACAAAGACCCGCAGAACCCGAAAGTGTGCACCACGTGCCACGGCAAAGAAGCCAAGGACGGCCAGCCCTCGGCAAGGGATGCCTTCCATAAGAGGTGCCAGGGCTGCCATAAGGAGATGGTGGAAAAGGGTCTCAAGCCTCCGACAAAATGTATGGAGTGCCACAAGAAATAGCCCGCCGGGGAGGACCACCGGACGGCTGTGAGCCTCTTTCTTTTCCGACCGGCCCGTCGGGCGCAAGACGGCCGGTTTTTGACGGCCGCCTTCAAAAATCAGCTTGACATCCGCTGATTATATGTCAAAATATAAGTGGCAGCGCACCATCTGTGTTGCTTCACAAGCACTTTCTGATTAACAAGAAGACAAGATAGGTCGTCGGTCCTGCGGAGGACAGAAATCACGCAGGACCAAAAGAAGATCGTCAGAGGGAAGAGCCGCTCTCCGGGAGGGCAAGATCTCTAAGGAGGGCGGACCGCGGGGCGGCCGCTCTTGTTTACCGGGTTTATTTCCGTGCAGGGGCAGGTCGGCCGTGCAAGGGCAAGGGGCACGTATTATCCTTACCGTAAGGTTTTTTTTCAGAGCAAGCGCACCAGGCGAACAACAAAAGAGGGGGGAGCATGAGACCTGTACTGTTCTGCCTGCTGTTGTTTTCCGTCGTTTTCCTTTCCTTCCGCGCATGGACTGCCGCGGGGGCCGACTATGCCGGCTCCGAGACTTGCCTGAACTGCCATGCGGACCGGGCCAAGCTCATGTCGAGAAGCCCGCACTGGAAAAAGGCGGTTCCGGGCGCCCCGATCAACCAGGAAGGCTGCGAGTCGTGCCACGGGCCGGGCGCCGCCCATGCCGAGGCAGGCGGGGGCAAGGGCGTGGGCGGTCTGACCACCTTCTCCAAAAAGGAGCGGGCCGACCTAAGGGCCGCCCCGTGCCTCAACTGCCACGAGCACAGCACGCAGCTCGTCAACTGGGATTCAGGCACGCATAAGACGAAGGACGTGGCGTGCAATGACTGCCACACGCTCCACGGCCCTCCGAAGACGCCGGCCGGCTACGGCACGACTCTCGCCGGCCTTGGCTACTCGCCTACATGGGAATACCAGGTATGCGGAAAGTGCCACCTGGACGTCAAGGCAAGACTGAGCAGGAGGTCCCACCACCCCATCATTGAAGGCAGGATCACCTGCTCGAGCTGTCACCAGCCCCACGGCTCCACTTATCCCTCGATGATAAAGGCGCCGAGCGTCAACCAGCTTTGCTACAAGTGTCACGCCGAGAAGAGGGGGCCTTTCATGTGGCAGCATCCGCCGGTCGACGAGAACTGCGCCACCTGTCACTCGCCCCACGGCAGCGTCCACCAGTGGCTCCTTGTGGAGAAGATACCGAACCTCTGCCAGGGCTGCCACGACAGCAGCACCCACCCGGGAACGTTGTACGGCAGATCGTCGCTCTTCACGGGGGCAGCCCCGGCCATCCAGTCCGTCGGCCGGGCGTGCCTCAACTGCCACAGCAACATCCATGGGAGCAACGCACCCGCCAACCCGGCGAACCTGTTCAACAGCGGCTCGAATTTCCTGCGATAGGAGGATCGCATGGATAGAACACTTACCTTTGCCTCGATTATCGTGCTTGCCCTCGTACCCGCCTCCTATGCCGCAGATGGCGACGTCTTCTCGGGCAATCTCTTCCTCGGGGGCAATGCCGTCAACCTCGACCACAAGAGCGGGAAGTTCAACGAGTACAATGCCATAGGCCCGGGCCTCGTGGGCGGAGGGAACGCCAGCCTCGACAACGACAGATACTACCTGAACGCGGAAGGCTCCTACCTGGGCGAAGACGATATGTACCTGAAGCTGAAGGGGGGCAAATGGGGGAGCTTCAAGTATTCCCTCTTTTACACGGAATTCCCCCATAACTACTCTTTCGGGGACAGGAGCGTCTTTACAAACCCCGGCTCTCAGTTTCAGACGCTTGCCCCGGGGACCACATACCAGTCGCTCTCCAATTCGAGCACGTGGCCGAGCCGGTCCTTCGACGAGAAGATCAGGAGGAAGGACGTCGGAGGCGCTGTGGAAGTGACGGCGATCAGGCCTTTCTTCTTCAACTTTGAGGCGAACCGGCTGCAAAGGGAGGGGCAGAAGGTATTCGGCGCGGTTGACGCGCTCGGGACGAGCGGCGCGTCGAGCGCCGCTTCGCCGGGCGCCTTCACGGGGAGGATGACGGACGTTGCCCAGCCCATAGACGACCACACTACGAACGCCAACGCCCTCTTCGGCTGGAAGAACAAGCAGTTCTTTGCGGCCTTTGGCGGCGGCTTCAGCCAGTACTCCAATCAGGCAGAGTTTACCCGCTTCCAGGAGCCTTTCTTTCCGCCCTCGGGCCCCCCGCCGGCGACGCCCGCCGTCGGGACCATCGTCGGAGCTCCCGACAACAAGTCGTGGAACATGAGGTTCAATGGCACGGCAAAGCTCCCTTATTCTTCAGTTTTTTCCTTGAATGCCGACTACCAGAGGAACACGTCCCGCACCACGCTCCTCAATTCCATAGAGACCGGCACCCAGGGCTTTCCGGTGGTTGCGCCGCTGCGCCTCAGCCAGCCCGTCTTTAACGGCGACGTTGAATACTGGCACGTGGGGAGCACGCTCACCTCGAGCCCGGTGAAAGACGTGACTACCAAGCTTTACTTCAAGTACCTCGACAGGAGGGACAACTCGGACATCGTTACTTTCTCGAACCCCGCGAGTACCGCCGCCCCGCTCAGCAACTCCCTTTACAGCTTCACCAAGACGAGCGTGGGCGGTGAGGCTGCCTACCGGTTCCTAAAGAACCTGAAGGGCATACTCGGGTATGATTTCACCGATACGAGACGTGAGGACCTGCCCATAACCCAGGTCGCAATGAACCAGATACCCGATACATGGGTCCATACTTACAACGGGCAGCTGGTCTACAATCCCCTCGACTGGCTCGGCGCAAGACTGAGATACCAGAAGCGCTACCAGGACGCACGGTTCGAATTCCTTCAGGGAACGGATGCGAACACGGTTTTGGCCAACAACATCCGCCGCTTCGACGCAGGGAACAGGACCCAGGACATGGTCAAGTTCACGGCGGACATTACGCCCGTCGAGACCCTCGGCATTGCCCTGGAGTATGCGTACAAGCTCGACAATTTCCAGAGGAACGCCCTCGGTTTTCAACAGATGGAGGAGAACGAGTTCATCTTTGACGCGAACTATTTAGTCAAGGGCGTAAAGCTCTTCGCCTTCTTCGACTACGACGTTTCGCACACTTCCGAGACCCACAGGCAGGGCGCCGGCGGCGGCGGGGACCCCAGCTCTCCCCCGAGTCCCGCGGGCTTCGACTGGAGGGCGGAGCTGCGCAACAACAACTATGCCTACGGCCTGGGGACCTCCTTTCCCATCAGCAGCAGGTTTTCCCTCATAGTCCAGTACGATTTCGAGAAGAACAACGGTACGGCGAACTTCACGTCCCAGAGCTTCACGGCCGCCCAGGCAGCCCTGGGCATCAACAACGGCAATATAGACATCGGGCCGTGGGACGATTACACGCGGCAGAACATTTCCGCCAGGCTGTTGTTCGAGTACGACCGGCATCTGGCCTTCAGCCTCGGCTACCTTTACACGCAGTTCAGGGTGAACGACGGCCAGTACACCGGATACCAGTTCGTTGCCTTGCCTACTACGGCCGCAGGCGCGAGCTACTTGAGCGGGGCGTACTTAGACCAGTCGTATAAAGCGAATATTGTATTTTTGCGGGCCCTGTACAGGTTCTGAGTGGTTTTCCGGAAAAGAGGAACAAGTTCAGACGGGAAATCAGGCGGGGGAAAGCTTTACCGCAATACGATCAGTTACTTAGGCGGCCTGACCGTCGCCGTCAGCGTCCTGCTGATGGTGGTCTTGCTCGCCTTCGATTTCAGCGTTAAAAGACCCAGCCCCTATATCGGGATCTTCACTTACATGGTTGTCCCCGGTTTCATGACCTTCGGCGGCCTTGTATTCCTTTACGGACTCCTCCGGGAAAGACGAAGAAGATACCGCCTGGGGACCAGGGAGGTGCTGCCTTACCCGAGGCTCGATCTTAACGATCCGCATCAGCGGAGACTGTTCACCCTCGTCCTGACGGGTGGGAGCCTTCTTGTGATCTTGCTCTCTCTGGTGGGCTATAACGCCTACCTCTTCACCGACTCCGTCACTTTTTGCGGGCGGGTGTGCCATCAGGTTATGAGGCCCGAATACACGGCCTACCTCAATGGCCCCCACGCACGGGTTCCCTGCGTCGACTGCCACGTCGGGTCAGGGGTGCCATGGTACGTGAAATCAAAGGTCTCCGGTGTCCCGCAGGTTTTCGCCACCCTGTTCAGCACTTATTCGAGGCCCATCGCCGTACCGATCAGGAACCTGCGGCCCGCGCGGGAAATCTGCGAAGAATGCCATTGGCCGGAAAAGTTCTACGGCGCGCAATTGATGCAGAACCCCCATTTCCGCTATGACGAGAAGAACGTTGCGGAGCAGATCGGCCTCCTCCTGAGAACGGGGGGAGGGACCCCCACCCTGGGGGAGAACGCCGGAATTCATTGGCACATGGCCATAACCAATAAAGTCTACCTCAGGGCAACCGATAGGCAACGGCAGCAGATCCCATGGATCGAGGTTGTCCACGGCGATGGAACCGTCACGGTTTACAGAGACCCGCGCGCCACCATTTCCGAAAAGGAGTTAAACAGGCTGCCCGTTCATTTAATGGACTGCATGGAGTGCCACAACCGGCCCTCCCATGTCTTCCTTCCCCCCGAAACAGCCGTGGACCGGGCCATGGAAGGCCGCAGCATCTCGCCCGGCCTTCCATGGATCAAGCAGCTTGCCGTGGACGCTTTGACAAAGGATTACCGGGGCAGGAAGGATTTGCACGAAGCCATCCGGGAGTCCATCACCGGGTATTACGCAAAGAACTACCCGGGGGTCGCGAAGAACGGGAAAGGGGCGGTCGACCGGGCAGTCGAGGTCATTGCCAGGATTTACGATCAGAACGTTTTCCCGTCCATGAACGTGAACTGGACGACTTATCCGAACAACATAGGCCACCGCAATTGGCCGGGGTGCTTCCGGTGCCACGACAATTACCACCGCGCTTCATCCGGCAAAACCCTTGCCAATTCCTGCTCCGTTTGCCACACCATACCCGAGCGCGGGCCCCTTTCGCCCCTTGGAGCTGCCCCGTCTGCGCAAAAAGAGCCTTGGCACCCGTGGCAGCTGAAGGGCAAGCACGGGCAGGTCCTCTGCAACCTCTGCCACCGGGCGGGCTACCGGCCGCCTGCCCGCTGCATCTCCTGCCACGGGTTCTCCGAATCGGACCCCATGATGTCCGCGCCCTGTGACACTTGCCACCGGAAAGAAGGTGAGGTCAAGCCCTTGGTCCGCTGCGCGTCCTGTCATGAGACCCTTGGCGGCCTGCATAAGACGGGCGGACACGGCGCCGTCGAGTGCGCGGTCTGCCATGCGCCCCACGCATGGAAGGTTAACAGGCGGGAAACGTGTCTCCCTTGTCATGAGGACAGGAAGAACCATTATCCCCCCGCTTTTTGCGGGGATTGTCATGAATGGAGCTGAGCAGGGGAAGGGAAGTCTTATTCGGCCGGGCTATTCATCTACCTCGTGACTGTCCCTTCCTGAATCAAGGCTTCTCGGCCTTCGACCCCTTTTCACGTCGGCCCCGCAGGATTTTCCTTGCACTCCGCGAGGTACGCGTGGTACTCATAAACCGTGGCGAAGAGACGGGGAGGGTTTATGAAAAGAGCGGTCCTTTGCGTATTCGCAGTTTTTTTCATGTTGCTTTCGGGGACCGCCGGCGCTTGGCACGATCGCACGCATATAGCGGTGGGAGAGGCGGCCCGCTTCGATTGCGCCTATAACCTTGCCGCTCCCGACGTAGCCAAGCTTAAGGCTCATCACGTAGAAGAATACAATCACTGGGTCAATAACGAGGAGACGACGACCATAACGCCTGCATTGGTAAAAGGGCAGATACAGAAATATAACCTCGGGATAGAAGGGGAGCAGAGGGGCCATTTGTACGGCGCCATCGTTGCCGCCGTTCGGGCCTACAAGGATGAGACGGGGGCCGGAAAACACGCCGTTTACAACCTCGTCTATGCCGGTCACTACATCGGGGACCTGTCCATGCCCCTTCACAACACCCTTTACGATGATTTCAACGCCAAACACCATTCGCTGAACGACGGTATCGTCGAGAACGAAGTATCGAAAAATCTCCACCGGATAGAGCTGTATCCGATCAGCATCAAGACCGAGGAAGACCTGATTCGGAATATCGTCCGGATAGCCCAGAGGGCGAAGGACCTCGGCTTCAGGATGGAAAAAGAGAACAGGGACATGTCAAAGGAAGAGGCCTACCGGCAACTGTCCGATTCGGCGAGTCTGCTCAGGGCGGTCCTTGAATACGTCGATTACCCGAGACGGAAATGAAATAGAGCCCACGGCTGCCGCCACTGGTCGTCGGGGTGCTTCGCCGTTGCTAATGTTCCCTTCGAAGGGTATGATAGCAGAAAACATAGGGAATAGCCCTTACCGCAGTGAATAGGGAGGTGACCATGTCCATAAGCCTGCGAATATGGCCGTTCGTGCCCCACGCTGCCCTCATGGCAATCCTCGTCCTCCTGCCCTTGGTAAGCCTTGCCCAGTCGCCCTTCAAGTCCTGCACGGAAGACGCTCAGGCGCCCTGGTGCAAAGCAGCCAGGGGAGACCGGCCCGGCGGCTGGCTTCCGCAAGGCCGTTCCGAGGTGATGTCCCGCAACGGGATCGTCGCAACGAG
>JBEKOT010000037.1:0-25637 GCA_049521495.1 Syntrophorhabdales bacterium
AAGCAGACAGGACTGGACCTGAAAAAAATCTATCAGCTTTTCCCCGGCGGACCTGCAAAAGGGGCGTGCAAGGTAGCAGGTCTTCCCAAACCGACAGGCTGCGTGTAACCCTTCAGGCTGTAAGCAGGGCCGGCCGACCTCTCCGAAGGGAGAAGAAGACCGGCCCGGTCAGGCTTACTTGATGGCGTAGAACCCTGCCTGCATCTGAGACAGCCACAGGATCTCGACGACGGTGAAACCGACGGCCCGCAGGAGCTCCAGGTGCTCTGCGACGGTAATGGGGAGGTAGCTCGTGTCGAAACGAGCGCGGTGCTCCTCCACCTTCTGCGTGGGACGGCCGGCTTCGGCCTGGAAGCGGAGCCAGCGGTCGAGGCCTATCTCTATGCCTCGCTCCGTCTCCGGTCGGATGTTTTCGAAAGTTACGTACAGGCCCCCTTTCCCGAGCAAATTGAAACAGACTTCCGTTGCGGCTTTTCGAGCCGCCTTTCCGCCGTAATGGTGGCATTGGACGGCGCTGATCACCTGGGGCGGCTCGGGGACCGCTCCGGTAAGTTCCTCTGTCGCCAGTGCGCCTAAAAAGCGGACCCTTTCGGGCGGAAAAGTTGCGAGCCTCGCGCGGGCCCGCTCCAGCATGGCCGGAGCGGGATCGGCCATAAGAAAGATGACCCGGGGCAGAAGAGGCAGCGCTTGCTCCGCAAGGCAGCCGGTACCGCAGCCCGTATCGAGCCAGACCGACACGTCCGGCGCGAGGGTCCGCACGAGGTCGATGGTCTCGGTATGGAAAAGGCGGTAGAAGGGGACGGTCCTCAGGATCTCCGCATCGTACCCGGCCGCCTCGTGGGGCGTGCTGTTATCTACCATATATTACCGACCTCGTTAGTAAACGCCGTACTCTCGGGTAAAGTCGAACATGGCCTTCACATTTTCCGGTTTCGCGTCATCGAGGCCCGTCGATGTGTCCATGATGAACCCGCCGTCCCTGCCCGCTTTGTCGATAAGGTTCTTGCAGTAGCTTATTACATCATCGGGCGTGCCGGTAGCGACGATCGAGAGGGGGACGTTGCCCCGGATGCAAACCGTCTCACCGAGGATCTCTTTTGCCTTGACCATATCTGTTGCCTCAAAGGCGTAACAGGCTTTTCCGGGAGGGATGTCCCTTATGACGGGGAGCCGGGACGTGCAGTCACCCTCCCAGAGGGGGCAGGGGTTGCAGCCGGCCTCGATAAGGGTAATCATCAACTCCCGCAGGGTCGGCCAGAAAAATCGCTTGAACTGGTCCTCGGACATGAAACCGTCGAGGCCCTTGTGGATGGGAATGAAGACACGGGGATTACCCGATGCCCTCGTCGCATTGATAGCGGTCTCGAACATGATGGGAAGAAGTTTTTCGCAGGCCTTGACCACCTTGTCCGGTCTCCGGTACATGTCGAGCATTAGCCCCTTTGTGCCCCTGAAAAAATCGCCGAGGGTATCGAAAGGCGCCTGGGTGAAGGCGCCGGTCTGCATGGGGAAGCCTTCTTCTTTTGCCTTCTCGGCATAGCGGCGGGAATAGGCGGCGATGCGGACCGCTTCTTCGCCTGCCTTCTGCATGGCAGCGAATGCCTCGGCCACTTCGGGAAGGCTGAAAGGCGCAATACCCAGGTTGAAACCCATGTAGTAGGTGATTATCCCATGAAGGGGTGCAAGCTTTTCGAATCCTTTCAGCTTCCCGCACACCCGCGGCCAATACTTCCTGACCATGAAATCGGACGGGTCGAGGAGGAAATGGTCGTACTCGTCCGCTGTCATGTACTCTCCTTCCACGAACTGGTAGGTATGGTCTTTCGCCACCCCGTGGCCGGGCCATTTGAGCTGCCTGAAATCGAGGGCTTCCAGCGTAGGGCCCAGAGAGCGGATGGCAAAAGGCGCCTGGTCCATGTCGGGTGCGAATTCGAGGAGGGCTTTCAACTGTGCGTCGAAAAGCTTTTCCGGATCGTACATCGCCTCTTCCACGGTCAAACCCGCGTATTTGCCTCCTGGTCCGTTGATTAGCCTGCCCGTCGTCGGCTATTTGCCCTTGTAAAGCCTCCATTTGCCTTTTTCAACCACGACGGGCACATAGCACTTGGGGCCGAGACCGTTATGGTTATCGGGCGTGTAGTTGAAAATGCCGTTCTGCCCGACGAAGCCTTTGGTCTTCTCAAGATTGTCCCTTAGCTGCTCCCGTATCTTCACCAGATCGGCCGGCTTCGCCGGGTCGAGTCCCGGATCGATGTTCTTCAGCGCGCCGGCTATCATGTAAGCCGAATCCCATGTATGGCCCGCATAAAGGCTGAAAGGGCCGTACAGCTTTGTGTACTTGCCGTAAAGCTCCATGGCGACCTTCTTCTGGGGGTCGCCGGCAGCAAGGTCGGGTGCAACGAGAGCCTTTAACGATGTCGTCACGATGCCTTCCGCGTATCTGCCACCCAGCTCTATGAACTCGGGGCTCACGATGGCATAGTCGCTTACGATGGGCTGGGTAAAGCCGAGGTCCCTCGCAGTTTTGATCACAAGCGCCGTGTCGGGCACGTTCCCGGTCACGAGAAGCCCATCCGCCCCGGCGACCTTCACGTGGGTGATCTGGGGACCCACGTCGGTAGTGCCGGGCGCGTACTTCTCGACCAGCGCGGGCGTGATCTTCATTTCTTTTGCCGCCCAGTCAAAAGTCTCCCTGCCTATTTGCCCGTAGGCAGTATCGATATACAGGTATGCTATCTTCTTGGCGCCCCGCTGCTGCAGGTTTTCAATCAGCATGGGAATGGACGCCTCCCTCTGACGGGGCACCACGTTGAATATCCACTTTTTGGTCGGTATCCAGAGCTTGTCGATGGGAGCGGAGCTGATCATGACGGTTTTCCCCGCTTCCACCGTCTGGATGGACGCCATGGCAGTTCCCGAGGATATATAGCCGGCGAGCACCGTCGCCTTCTCCACCTCGATGAGCCGCTTGGTGTGAATCACGCCTTTCGAGGCCTCGCTCTCTCCGTCGTAATAGACTGCCTTCAGTTGCCGCCCATTTACGCCCCCTGCCGAATTAATGGCGTCAATGGCGATTTCCAATCCCCGCTTCGCCGCTATTCCCAGGTTCGATTGACGGCCGGTAAGCTCGACCACGCATCCGATAAGGTACGGTGCCTTCTGGGCGTACACAGGCCCCGCCAAAAGTCCGAAACCGGCGCACAGAATCATCAGTGACGCTATTGAGCGCTTCATTTTGTCCTCCTGTTATTTTGCTTTGTAAAGGCGCCATTTGCCTTTGTCTACAACGACCGGTACGTAGCACTTCGGACCGAGGCCGTTATGGTTGTCCGCAGTTATGTTGAAGACGCCGTTCTGGCCGACAAAGCCTTTTATGTGCTTCTCGAGGCTATCTCGTATCTGTTCCCTGATCTTCGTAAGGTCGGCCGGCTTTGCCGGGTCGAGCTTCGGGTCCACATGCTTCAGGGCAGCAGCGAGGAGGTGGGCCTGGTCCCAGGTGTGGCCGGCGTAGAGGCTGAAAGGCCCGTACATCTTAGTATACCTGTCGTAAAGCTCCATTGCCACCCTCTTCTGGGGATCGCTTGCAGGAAGGTCGGGTGCGACAAGGGCTTTAAGGGATGTGGTTACTATACCTTCCGCATTCTTCCCAGCCAGTTCGATGAACTCCGGTCCCACTATGGCGTAGTCGCTCACGATGGGACCCGTAAAACCCTGGTCCCTCGCGTTCTTTATGACCATGACCGTGTCGGCCATCTGTCCGGTCACGAGCAAACCGTCGACACCGGAAGCTTTGATATGGACGATCTGCGGTCCCACGTCCGTGCTCCCCGGCGCGTACTTTTCTATCGCTGCCGGCTTAATATTCATCTCTTTCACAGTCGAGTCGAAGACTTCTCTGCCTGTTTGTCCGTACACGTTATCGATATGGATATAGCCTATCTTCTTTGCCCCCCGATGTACGAGGTTCTCAATCAGTATGGGGATGGATGCTTCCTTTTGCCTCGGCACTACGGCAAAAATCCATTTTTTCGTCGGTATAAAGATTTTTTCCGACGCACCGCCGCTGATCATGGGCACCTTGGCATCTTCATAGGTCTGGATGCATGCCATTGTTACGCCCGAGGAGCCGTAGCCGATGGAGGCGACCACTTTGTCCACGTCGATAAGACGCTTCGAAATAGTCACTCCCTTTGCCGGGTTCGTCTCGGTATCATAGAGAAAAAGCTTGAGTTGCCTGCCATTCACGCCGCCCGCGGCATTGATGGCATCGATTGCGATATCGAGCCCCTTCTTTTCGGCCTGACCGATATTCGAGATGATGCCCGTCAATTCAAGGGCTACACCGACAGGATAAGGGGCCGGTTTTTGCTGCCCGAAGCTCCGGGCCGGAAACAGCCAAGCGATCGCCAGGCAAAGCACTGCTCCGATCATGAGTGAACGCTTCATTTTTTCCCCCCTTTGTCTTGGTACTTTGTTTTTGATTCTTTCCTAACCTCCGAGATAGGCAGCCTGGATCGTCGGGCTCTCGATGACGTCCCGGCACGCCCCCTCTAGCACGACCGAACCCCTTTCTAGAACATAGACGTAATCTGCGATCTTAAGGGCAGCCCGGGCGTTCTGCTCGACAAGAAGGAGCGAGACCTCCCAGGTAGTGCAGATCTCTTTGAGCGCCCGCATCATCTCAGCGACCAGCAGCGGAGAAAGACCGAGGGAGGGCTCGTCGAGGGCCAGAAGTCTTGGCATCGCCATAAGGGCCCTGCCGACGGCGAGCATCTGCTGTTGCCCTCCCGACAGGGTGTCCGCGCGCTGCCTCAGCCGCTGCTTCAGGACCGGGAAGAGGCTAAAAACCATTTCCAGCCTGCCCGGCAGTATCTTTTTCCGTTTCCCGGCACCAAAAGAATAGGTGCCCAGAAGGAGGTTGTCCATGACTGTGAGGGGGCCGAAGAGCTCCCTTCCCTCAGGAACGCTTGAGATGCCGTGCCTGATGATCTCGTGCGCGGGCTTCCCGTGGATGGCCGCGTGCTCGAAGACTATCCTACCTTGGCGGGCCGGCAGAAGGCCGGTGATTGTCTTTAGGAGTGTCGTTTTCCCTGCCCCGTTGCTTCCCAGGATTGCCACTACCTCGTGAGGATGGACCTCCAGCGAGATATCTTTCAAGACCTGGGCCTCCCCGTAGAAGGTCGAGACTCCTTCCACCGAAAGGCGGGGAGCTCCGTCCCTGGCGGGAGGGATTTTGCATACGTCGTCCATATCAGACCTCTTCGCCCAGGTAGGCCCTGATGACCTCCCGGTTCGCCCTTACGTCTTCCGGAGGGCCTTCCGCGATTTTCGTGCCCTCGTCGAGGACGATGATCTGCTCCGAGAGGGACATCACAAAGGGCATGTTGTGCTCGACGATGAAGATCGTAAGCCCTTTGCCGACGAGCATATAGATGAGATCGACCAGTCTTTTCGCCTCATGGGCTGCCAGCCCGCCTGCGGGCTCGTCAAGCATGAGCAGGGTAGGGTTCATGGAGAGCGCCCTTGCAACGCCCACAAGTTTTCTTTCCCCGAGGGGGAGCTTGGAGATGGGGTCTTGAGCCCGCTTTTCCAGACCCACGAAGGTGAGGTTCTCGATAGCTATCTCCCTTAGGCGTTTTTCTTCTTTTCTCGCCCGGGGGAGGGAAAAGCCGCAGGCAAGCATCCCCGAAGAGCTCTGGGTGTGGCATCCCACGAGGGTATTTTCCATTACGGAAAGACCCGCGAAGAGCTCTTCGAGCTGGAAAGTCCTCCCGATTCCTTTCGAGGCGATTGTGTGGGCCGGAAGGCCGGCGATGTTCTCCCCCTTGAAGAGAATTTCTCCTGAATCTGGTGCGTGGACGCCTGTGACGACATTGATGAATGTGGTTTTCCCTGCGCCGTTCGGGCCGATAAGGGAGTTGATGCTTCCTTTTTTCAGCTCAAAGGAGACATCGGCCAGCGCCGTGATGCCGCCGAAGTGTTTGTTAACGTTGCTCGCTCTCAGAAGAAGATTATCGTGCGAACCGTCCACGCACTCTCCTTCCGGCATGGGCCAACTGCTCGGTCCACCCCGCAAGCCCTCCCGGCATGAAGATAAGGGTGAGGATAACGATGATGCCGAAAAAGACCGCGTCGACCTCCGCCGTCATGACTGGAAGCACTTTTCCCAGATACGCCTGGATTACCTCGCGGAGCCACATTATGACAAAGGCACCCAGGATAGGGCCGTAGAGTATCTCCCCGCCCCCCACGATCACCATTGTTATGAGCTCGATCATCAGGGGTATGCCGAACATGGCAGGCTGGATGAAATGGAGCCAGAAGGCGAGGATGCTTCCCGTCAGGCTCGCCATTACAGAGGTGATCACGAATATCCTCAATTTGTACTGAGGGATGTTGATGCCCATGCTCTTGCTCGCGGCTTCGCTGTACATGAACGTTCGGAGCGCCCTGCCGGCCCGCATACGCATCAGGTTGTGAAAGAACCACAGGCTTCCGATGCACAGTCCCCATGAGAGGAAATAAAAATCCCGGTCCCCTTCGAGCTTGACCGAGCCGACCTTGAGGGACGGTATTCCCATGAGACCTTCGTGGCCGCCGGTGAGTGACCCCATGTTTCCGATCACGATCTCTACGATGATCAAGAGGCAAAATGTCGCGTTAGCAAGGTAATATTCCTTGAGACGGAGCAGGGGTGCGCCAATGATGTAGGCGAGAAAGGCAACCGACAGGGCGGCAAGGCCAATCGAAAGGGTCGGCGGGACACCCTTGATCGTGGCAATGGCCGTGACATAGGCGCCGATACCGAACCACGCCGGATGGGCCACCGAGAAAATCCCGCTATTCTCCATGAGCACCGCCTTGCCAAGCGCCAGGGAGCCGTAAATGGCGATAAAGCACATGACGCTGATTACGTAAGGGCTCGGAACGATGATGGGGAGAAGGAATACGGCGAGCACGATAATTGCGGGGAAGATGCGGCCTTTCATGCGTGCCGCCTCCACAGCGGAAGGCGATAGGTTCCGACTATGAGGACTATGATCATGATGCCGAGGGCAAAGACGTCCTTGAGACCCGGCGAGATGAAGCCCGCACCGAACCCTTCGAGAAGCCCGAGGGCAAGGGCGGCCCCCACCGTGCCCGGAATCGTCCAGTTGCCCACTATGGCCACCACGAGCCCCTTCAGCCCGGTCAGGAGACCTATCTCATACCCCGTGAAGGTAATGGGGGCAGTCACAATACCAGTCACGGCGCCCAGACCGCCGGCAAGACCGAAGCAGAAAAGACGGAATCTGCTGACGTCGATGCCGACAAGCCTGGCCCCTGTGCTGTTGAAGGCGGACGCCCGGAGTGCCTTGCCGAAAAGCGTGTAGTTAAGGAACCATGAGAGGCCGATGGTAACGATCGCGAGCAGGCCGACGACGCAGATTACCTGGGGCGTGATCGTCGCGCCGTATATATGAAGGACGTCGGCGCCGAAGATAGGGTCTATCTTACGTGTTTCGGAGCCGAACTTGAGGAGCACCGACCCTTTAATGACGGCTCCCAGGGCAATGGTGAGCATCATGTAAGTTCTCGCTGAAGGGTACCGGACGGAGCGGATCGTCGTCCGTTCCATTACGGCGGAGATAAGGATCGTGGCAGCCACGGCAATCACTGAAGAGGGGAGAAGGCCAAGGCCGGCCGCATGGAGGCCCCATGTGAGCATGCCGCCGAGCATTACGAACTCGCCTGTCGTAAAGTTGAGCACGGAGGTCATCAGGTAGACGACGCTCCAGCATATGCCTATCACGCCGTAGATGCTGCCCGCCGTTAACATTAGGTGGTACAATGCTATTGACGCGGGATCCACGCGGGGAGCGAAGCCGACGACTGTCCGGCATATGTCGTAAGCGCTTGGAGAGATGAAGAGACCGCTATTACTTTACCGCCCTTATTCTCCTTACCAGATCCTGAATCTCCTGCGGCTGTTTGTCATAGACCGGCTTCACGGCGTCGACGAAGGGCTTTTTCTGCTCGGTCGTCAACGTGGTAATGACGGCCCCGGCCGCAATTACGTTGTCCTTCGACTTCTTTACCGTCTCGGCCCAGAGCTTGAACTGCAAGGCCTGGGCGTCTCTCGTAGCCTGCCTGATGATCTCCATCTCCTCGTCGGACAGCTTCGATGCGAGAGACTTCTTGCTGCCGATGATTATGTCCGGAAGCCTGGTGTGCTCGTCTTCGACGAAATATTTGGCCAGCTCGTAATGCTTCGTCTCCTCGTAAGTCGGGTAGTTGTTTTCCGCGCCGTCGAGGGTCCCGTTTTTCAATCCCTCATACGTCGCGCCATGGGGTATGGGAACCGCCACCGCGCCGAAGGCCTGGATCATCGCCACCATCAAGTCGCTCTGCAAGGTCCTTATTTTCATCCCTTTCAGGTCGCCGGGGGATTTTACAGGTTTCTTCGTGTAAAAATTTCTGGTGCCGCCGTCGAACCAGCCGAACCCTATGAAATTATTTTTTTCGGCGGACTTGAGGACGTCCTTTCCTATCTGCCCGTTTACCACTTTCAGCATGTGGTCCACATCGGTGAAAATATATGGCATGAGAAATGCGTTCAGGCTTGGAACATACCTGGTCACCGGTCCGATATTGATTCTGGTTAAATCGATCTCCCCGTCCTGCACCTTCTTGATCACTGCCGCTTCATCTCCGAGCTTCATGCTGTGATACACCTCTATGATGACCCTGCCTTTCGTCCTCGCCTTGACGAGCCTGGAGATTTCGAAATCGCCGATGGCAGTCGGATAGGCGGCGTCGTGGATTTCGGCAAATTTCAGGGTTACCGGGTCACGACCGTGAGCCGCGCCGCCTATGACGGATAAAACGACCAGAGACGCCAAAGAAATGAGGGCCAATCTTTTCATAGAGTTCCTCCCCTTAAGTTTTTCACCTCTTCTTGCTTCGGCCGCAGGACGCGGCTATCGCTGCACGCGGCCGGAGGCATTGCCGGCCATCAGGCTCCTTACTTCTTCCACCGTCACGTGGTTCTCGTCTCCCTCTATGGAATGCTTGAGGCACGATGCAGCGACGGCGAATTCCAGGGCGTCCCCGCCGCCGTATCCGCTCAGCAGGCTGTATATCAGGCCTGCGGCAAACGCGTCGCCTCCGCCCACACGGTCTACTATATGGACCGAATAGCTCCGCGAGAAAGAACACTTCCCCTCGGCATAGATCATGCCGGCCCAGGTGTTGTCCGACGCGGAGATGCTCCCTCTCAGGGTGATGGCCACCACCTTGAAGCCGAACCGCTCCTTGAGCTGCCGGGCCACAGCCTCATACCCTTCCCTTTTCAGTACGCCGCCTTCGACGTCGCTGTCTTGCGCCCTGATGCCGAAGACCTTTTCGGCGTCCTCCTCGTTGGCGATGCAGACATCGACGTAAGGCATCAGACCGGCCATCACCTCCCCGGCTTTCTCACCGGACCAGAGGTTCTTCCGAAAGTTGAGATCGCAGCTTACGGTGAGGCCGGCTGCCTTTGCCGCCTTGCAGGCGTCCAGCGCGGCTTCGGCCAGATTGGGTCCCAGGGCCGGCGTGATGCCGGTAAAATGAAACCAGCCGGCGCCGGAGAAAATGGCAGGCCAGGGGAAATCCGTCCTCTGCGCTTCGGAGACGGCCGAGTGCCTGCGGTCGTAAATGACCCTGGAGGGCCTCTGCGAGGCCCCCTTTTCCAAAAAATAGATGCCCAAACGGTCGCCGCCCCTCAGCATGAACCCCGTATCGACCCCGTAGCGGCGCATTTCGTTGATGGCCGCCTGGCCTATCGAATTTGCGGGGACTTTCGTGACGAAACGGGCGTCTATACCGAAATTGGCAAGCGAGACGGCGACGTTCGCTTCTCCGCCCCCATAAACGACGTCGAAAGAGCGGGCCTGCTCGAAGCGAAGATATCCCGGCGGACCGAGCCTGAGCATGATCTCGCCGAAGCAGACTACCTTCTCGCTCATCTCTTCAACCCTCCGGCCCGGCCGCGGGCCTCTCTTATCCTGCCTATGAATTCCCTGGCAAGGCCGGTGATCGATGCGTAGTCGCCCGTCCGGGCCCCGGCCGTCAGGTTGCCGCCCACGCCCAGCGCCACGCAGCCCGCCGTGATCCAGTCACCGGCGTTTTCGAGACTCACCCCGCCAGTGGGCATGAGCGAGGCCTGGGGAAGCGGTCCCCTTACCGCCTTTACGAAGCCCGGCCCCAGGGTCTCGCCGGGGAAAACCTTGACGATATCGGCGCCGGCTTCCATGGCTTCCACGACCTCCCTTGTGCTCCCCGCCCCCGGCATGCACGGGACCTGGTAGCGGTTGCAGAGCCTCATGGTCTCCACGTTCAGGCACGGACTCACTATGTACCGGGCGCCGGCCAGGATGGCTATGCGCGCGGTCTCCGGATCGAGGACCGTGCCGGCGCCTATGACGATCTCACCCCCGGTATAGGCCTCTGCCAGCCTTTCTATCACTCCGGCCGCTCCCGGAACGGTGAAGGTTACCTCTATTGCCGCCACCCCGCCTTCGATGCAGGCATCGGTAATCTTCCGGGCCTGCTCGGGCCCGTCGCTCCTCACGACGGCCACGAGGCCCCCTTCGACGATCCTGCGCAAAACCTCATATTTCGGCAACAAGTCCTGTTACCTCCTTTTCTTCTCTCCCCTGTGCCAGGGCAGTCACCTGTCCCGTGGGCCCAGCGGTTTGGCCCGCCACATCAGGTGGAGTATGTTACCCTCCGGGTCGCGAAAGAATATCAGCCTGCTTTCTTCCGACTGCCGGTGGTCGAAAAACCCATCGATCCCCCGCTCCCGCAAATAGCTCAGGGCGCCGTCAAAATCGGAAACCGAAAGGGCCAGGTGCCTCAAGCCGGCCTCTTTCTGGGCGCAAGACGTCCTTTCACCCGATTCGGCCGGGAGGATCTCGATAACCGTGCCATCCGGCGCCATCAACAGGTACGTCGGGGCCGTCCCTCCGCTATCGTAGACTACCCGCAGGCCCAGGACGGCGATGTACCAGTCCGCGAGGGCCTTGCTGTCATGGGCGGCGATTGCGGTGTGCTCGAAGCCGGAGAACGTCTTCATTGTCCCTCTTCGTACATCGCCAGCCTAGCACCCTTCCAGGCAGGCTGGGCATTCGTCGCGTAAAGGGCGAGCATCCCCCGCGTCTCACGGGGGGCCGGCCTGCGCCATGCCCTGAGCCTCCCTTCCAGGTCGTCGACGAGAAGGGAAAGCTCCCGCCTGGGCATGCTGATATGGATCCGGTCCCCGTCCCTTATGGCGGCGAGCGGCCCGCCCACGGCCGCCTCCGGCGAGATCTGGCAGACGCCCAGCCCCCGGGCAAAACCGGAAAAACGGCCGTCCGTAACGACTGCCACCTTTCCCTCCAGGCCCCGGCCCACGACAGACGCCAATACTGCGTAGATGTCCGGCATACCGGGAGCGCCCCTCGGTCCCGCGTAGCGCACCACCACCACGTCGCCTTCCGCGACCTTCCCGCCGTCGATGGCCGCAATGGCGTCTTCCTGGCAATCGAAGCATTTCGCGGGGCCTTTGTGCTCGGGTATGGTGTTGTTGAGGCGGCGGGCCACCGAGCCTAAAGGCGCAAGGTTTCCCCTCAGGATGGCAATGCCGCCTGTCTCTGCCACCGGGTTGTCCCGGCTGCGGATCACGTGAAGCTCATCGACGACGGGACGCTTCCGGGCTTCTTCTATGAGCCCGCCTATCGTCTTTCCCGTCACGGTAACCGCGTCAACATGCAACTCCTTCTCCAGCGCCTCCAGTATTTTGGGCACCCCGCCGGCCCGGTGCAGGTCCGGCAGGTGGTAATAGCCCGTCGGCGTCACGTCCACGAGGCAAGGCGTCGTATTGCTGAACCTGTCGATGAGCTCCAGGTCGATCTCTCCGCCGAGTCCCAGCTCCTGGGCGATGGCAAGGATATGGAGCACGGCGTTGGTCGAGCCGCCTATGGTCATCTGCGTCCGGACCATGTTCTCCAGCGCCTCCCGCGTCATTATCCGCCTAGCCGTCATCCCGGCGTCGATAAGCTTCATCACCCTGTTGCCCGCGAGCTTCGCGAGGCGCAACTGCTCTCCCGACATGGCATAACAGGTGCCGCTCCCCGGCATCGCCATCCCTGCCGCCTCGACGAGGCACTGCATCGTGTTCGCCGTCCCGAGGATCGGGCAAGCGCCCGGCCCCGGACAGACCTCGTCCTCCAGGCAGAGGACCTCGTCAGGCGTCACCCTGCCCATCTGGTACGCGCCCCAGACCTTTTCATCGAGGTCGGCGAGGGATACGGGTCTGCCCTGGTGGCTTCCCACCGCCATGATGCCGCCGGGCACGACGATAAAGGGCATGTCGAGGCGGGCGGCGGCCATGAGCGCCCCCGGTATCGTCTTGTCGCATGTCACTATGGCGACCACGGCGTCGAAGATCTGGGTCTCCACGATGGTCTCTATATCGAAGGCGAGGAGGTCCCTCGCGGGGAGGTCGTAGCGCATGGAGGCGAGCCCGAGCGAAGGCGTGGCGCACTGGGAAATGGAAGTAAATTCCATGGGCGTGCCGCCTGCCTGCCAGACGCCCGCCTTTACCGCGTCCGCAACCATCCTCAGGTGGAAATGGCCGGGACAAACCTCGCCGGGTGTATTGACGACAGCGACGAGGGGCTTCTTCATATCGTCGTCGGTGAACCCCATGCCCTTGTAGGCCGCCCTGCGGTGCGTCCCTTCGACGCCGTGGAAATACCTTGCCGTTTTCAGTCCCTTCATTAACTCCCCCTTTATGGTCTGAGCACTACCTTGATCGGCCGCATCCGCGGGTCCAGCGCCGTTTTCAGCGCCCTGTCCACTTCCGAAAGATCGAATACGTGCGAGATGAGGCTGCCGAGGTCTATCGCCGTTGTCAGCCCCAGCGCGGTCTCGAAATCCCAGCAATAGCCCTGGGAGCCCTGGACGGTGATCTCCTGGGAAACGAAAAGGGTCGCCGGGACCCGGACCGAGGGTTCTTCGAAAATGCCCACTACCGTGGCGACACCACCCTTGCGAAGGGAACGCATGGACTGTTCGAGGCTCTCCTCGCTGCCCACGCACTCGAAGGACCTTTCGACACCCCGTCCGCCGGAAGAGGCGCGCGCCGCCTCTACTATAGAGCCCTCGCGGGCGTCGACGATCATGGTCGCCCCCATCTGCATTGCCTTCTCGAGGCGGGCTTCCGCAATATCGCTCACCAGAATCTCGGCTGCCCCGGCCTGCCTGCAAACGGCGGTCACGAGAAGGCCGATGGGTCCTGCGCCTATGACGGCGACCTTGTCGCCCAGGCCTATCCCGGCCCTCCTCACCGCATGGACGGCCACGGAGAGCGGCTCGATCAGGGCCCCCTCCTCGTAGGAGAGGTGGGCGGGCAGCTTGTAGACATAGCGCTCGTCAGCCAGAAAGTAATCTGCCATGGCGCCCCGGCCCTGCCTGTAGTGGAAGCTCAGGTTGTCGCAATAGCCGTACTTGCCCTGCCTGCACGAAGGGCACCGGCCGCAGGCGATCACGGGCTCGACCGTCACCCGGTCGCCGACGGCCAGGGAGCTCACTTCCGCGCCTATGGCGACGACGTCGCCCGCCAGCTCGTGGCCGAGGGCAGCGGGAAGGGGCGCGGAGGGATGTTTTCCCTTGTAGATGTGGAGATCGCCGCCGCAGATGCTGCTCGCCCTTATGGCAATGACTGCCTGGGTTGCCGAGGCCATCGGCACATCATGCTCCACGAGCTCGGCCAGGCCGGCCGTGCGGACCACAGCCATCCTATTCTTCATCGTCCCCTTCCTTGACCTCGTCCAGCAGGTATTGTGACTTCGGCCCGAACAGCCGCTCGAGCCCGGCCATCTCCCGCAGCTCATCGGCGATCACGAAAACCTGGGGCGGGCATCCCGGCACGTAACGCCTCATGTCCCGGCAGCGCGCCAGGCACCGCCCGACTACCATGCAATCGTCGCCCGTCACGTTGCCGCCTTTGCCTGCGACGACGGTAAGGCGCGGCAGCCTGCCCAGCAGACCCGCTTTCTCGATGCGCGAAAGGGCGATGCGGACGCCGTCGAGACATCCCGGGCACGCGCCGCCGTCAATGAGGGTTATGCCCGGAATGGAGGGAAAAGGTCCGGTTGCGGGCCGGAACGCCCTCTTAACTTTATCGATGGGCGCGCCCCCAACGGCGATGTCAGCCTCGCGCCAGACGCCTATCCTCCTCCTTCTGGCGAAATCGAACCATTTGAACGCCCGCGAATCGAGGCCCATCACTCTAGTCGCCACGATGTCCGTCGCCACCGGGTCCGTCCCGGCCACGAGCAGGCCCAGATGGACCGGCGTGCCCTGCATCGGTCCGTCCCCCTCCATGGCCACCGTCCCGTCTATGAGGCAGAGGTGCGGTCTCACGATGGTGTTCAGGTCCGTGACGAACTTGTTCACCCCCAGAAAATGGGAGCGCCTCTTTTCCCTCTCCGGCAGGACGCCTTTCAGGTTCTTCAGGGAGAGGCTGACTCCTGTAGCGACATGGGTTTTCATCGTCGGCACGTTGATCAGAAAATCGGCCTCCAGGACCCTTCTTGCCACACTGATCTCTTTCGTCACCATGCCATTCTTCACGGGCATCGGGATGAACTCTTCATCGTAGAGGTCGACGATCCGGGCCCCCGTCCGGGAAGCCACCTCTTCCAGGCCGTTCTCGCGGAAGGCCTTCTTGTTATCGAGGCCGCAGGCCGTCGCTTCGGCGATGACGACCTCAGAAGGGCGGGCCTTCTGCACGTAACGTACGACCCCTTCGACCGTGTATGGGTTGGTGACGATGCCTTCCTGCCACAGCTTAGTGTCGGCGGTCAGGTTCGGCTTGATGACAACCTTGGACCCGGGCCTTATCATCTGCGCCACGGCAAGGGCATCGAGCGTCTCCGCGACCGCATCCATCACAGCCGGCCGGTCCGTCGCGTTGCCTGAAAGGCCGATATGGACTTTCGTCTTCGCCAAAGCCTTTCTCCCTCTCATCCCCCTGATGCTGCCGGCTCCCGGACATCGAGCCGCATCCCGTCCGCGGTCCGGGTTATTACTATATACCTGCACCAGCGGTCGTCGTCCCGCGCAATTGGCGCCCCGTCCTCGTATTTGGCGAAACGCAGGTGCGGCCCCCGGCTCTCGTCGCGCAAGGCGGCGGCGGCCAGCACCATCTCTGCCACGAGGAGCATGCCCCTTGTTTCGAGCAGGAAGGAAACGCCCCGGCCGTCCACGGAGGCCGCCAGACCCCTGAGGCGCCTGACCTCCGCAAGGCCGCCCGTGAGGCCCTCTATGGTACGGATGATGCTTGCCCGGCCGTCCATGATCCGCCGGACGCTGCTGCGCAGAGCGGACGCGCTTATCTCGCCCGATGGCAGACCGGCAACATACCTGCCGAAGCTCTTGAGCCCTCTCTGGACGAAGGCCTTGTCGCCCACGCTTCCCGATGCGGCGCGCGCCGCCGCAACGCCCGCGATCCGCCCGAAGACCTGGCAGTCGAGCAGCGCGTTGCCCCCAGGCCTGTTGGCGCCGTGCTGGCCGCCGGCCGTCTCTCCCGCGGCCCATAATCCGGGCACCGTTGTACGCCCTTCTTCGTTTATCTTGACCCCGCCCTGGAAATGCTGGGCGCACTCCGCCACCTCGATGGGGTCGCCGGCCGCGAGGTCGATCCCCCTTTCTTTGAACCATTCGATTGATTGGGGATTGATCTCCATGAGACGGAAGAAGGGCGACCTGCGCCTCGCGTCCGCGCCCTGGTCGTTGCACACCTCGGAGACATAACGGGCGCGCGCATCGGGCGTGAGCGCATCGAAGGAGAAGCCTTGCGGGTTCCTGCCGTAGTCGAGATACACCTTGCGGCCGGCCTGCCGCTCCCTGTAGACGGCGATATCGATGACGTGGGTCTTGTGCTCGTAACTCACGGGCCAGCTCGCGCCTTTCCTGAACAGAGTCTCGAAGCGTTCGCCTTCCGTCCTGCCGCCGGGATACCTGCCCAGGAATTCTTCGCCCGCATCATTGACGAGGCGTGGAACAGCCCGCATCATGCTGCCCGAGCAGTTGAACTTGGTCTTTGTCGAGGCGATGCCGATCTGAATGAACTCCATGTTCACGAGGGCGGCCCCTGCATCGTAGGCCACGGCGTATCCGTCGCCCGTCATACCGGCGGGAAAGACGTTGTCTCCATAGACGAGGCCCGCCCCGCCCGTCGCCAGTATTACCGCAGGGACGGCGAACCCCAGAAGGGCCTTACCGGTATCCCTCTCTCTCGTGGCAAGGGCAATGGCGCCCGCTATCTTCCCTTCTCTTACCACGAGCTTATGCACGGCCGTAAACTCGAAGACGTCGAAGGCCAGGGTCTTGAATTTCCGCAACAGCGCTTCTTCGATATGGGCCGCAGTGCCGGGGCCCGTGTAACAGGCCCTGGCAAACTCCGACCCGTCCGTAATGAATTGATCGGCCAGGCCCTCCTTCTTTACGAAGGGCACGCCGAGGGCATCCAGGTAATCGAAGGCCTCCTTGCCGCCTTTTGCCAGCACCTCCGCCAGTGTACGGTCGGACACCATGCCGCCTATGCGGTAGATGTCGTCGGCGTGATGCCTCCAGGCGTCGCCCCGGGGTTCCGTGTGGTCGAGGACCGCATGAAAGGCCATACGGTCGGAGCATGCGTTGGCGGTCACGCCGCTCTTGCCGAGCCTCCCCTTCGTGGCAAGAGAGACACGCAGGGCCGGGTTCGTCTCCTTCGCGGCGATGGCTGCCCGCAGGGCCGCGCATCCCCCGCCGATGACGAGCACGTCACAGGCAACGACCGCCATTATCCGCCTCCCCGAATCTCCATCGCCAATCCTTCATGCTTTTTCAACACTCGCCCAGGTAAGCCTTCTTTACGGCCGGATCGCACAACAGATCGCTGCCCCGTCCCCGCATCGTTACGAGTCCGTTTTCGAGCACGTAGGCGTAGTCGCTGAGGGCCAGGGCCTTGCGCGCATTCTGTTCCACGAGCACGACCGTTATCCCCTGCTCCCTGATCCTCCCGATCAGGGTGAAAACACCTTTCACCATGATGGGGCCCAGGCCCAGCGAAGGCTCGTCGAGGAGGATCAGCTTAGGCTGGGCCATGAGGCCGCGGCAGATGGCGAGCATCTGCTGCTCGCCGCCGGAAAGCGTGCCTGCCTGCTGGTCCTGCCTCTCCCGCAGGATAGGGTAGAGGTCGAACATCTTTTCTATATTCTGCTGGACCCGCACGCCGCCGTCGAGGCTGTATCCCCCCGCCATCAGGTTTTCCCTGACGGTAAGGCCCCCGAAGACCTTTCGCCCTTCGGGGACCTGCACGATGCCGAGCTTGACTACCTGGTGCGTGAAGCGGGGGAGCTCCCGGCCCTCGAACCTTATGGTCCCGCTCCTCTGGCGGACGAGGCCGCAAATCGTGTTCAGCAGGGTGGTCTTTCCAGCCCCGTTGGACCCGATGATGCTTATGATCCTGCCCGCCTGCACCTCTATGCTTATACCGCGCAGCGCCAGAATGGGTCCGTAGGCAACGTGCAGCTCATCTATTTCTAGCACGCCGCCTCCTCTTCCCCCAGGTACGCCTCGGTGACCGCCTTGTGGCAGACGATCTCCGCCGGGGTGCCCGATGCGAGCAATTTGCCGAAGTTGAGCACGAAGATCGTGGACGACAGCTCCATGACCACTTCGAGACGGTGCTCTATTATGATGATGGAAAGGTCAAACCGGCCGTGAATGGTCCGGACCAGCTCGATAAAGGCCCTCACCTCGCTCGGGTTAAGCCCGGCAGCCGGCTCGTCGAGGAGCAAGACCCTCGGGTTTGTCGCAAGCGCGCGGGCCAGCTCCAGCTTGCGCTGGAGGCCGTAGGGGAGGCTCTCGGGTTTTTCCTTCTCGTAGCCTTCCAGCCCGACTGTCTTGAGGTAGCCCCTGCTGAGCTCTCTCACCTCGCGCTCGCGCCTGCGCTTGCGGGGGGTAAAGCAGCAGATGTCGAGGAGGTTGTAAGCCGAATAGGGGTCGGCAGCGGTCATGACGTTTTCCAGCACGTTGAGGCCCTTGAACAGCCTGATGTTCTGGAAGGTGCGCCCGATGCCCGCCCGGGCGATCTCGTGCTGGGGCAGGCCGGTCAGCTCTTTGCCGTCGAGTATGACCCGCCCGGCGTCGAGGGGATAAATGCCGGTCAGCAGGTTGAAGACGGTGGTCTTGCCCGCTCCGTTGGGGCCGATGATCCCCACGATGTCATGACCGCCCAGCTCGAGAGAAACATCATCTACTGCCCTCACGCCGCCGAATGCCTTCGAAATGTTTCGAACCTCCAGCAAGCTCACGGCGCCTTCGCTCCTTTTCTGACCAGCCGCCGCAGGAAGGAGAGCGATATCTCGTGCTGGCCGAACATGCCGCTCGGCCTGAAGTTGAGGATCAGGAGCACGATAACGCAATATATCGCGATGCGCCACTCCGAGGCGAACCTCAAGAACTCGGGCAGTCCGGTCAAAAGGACCGTCGAGACGACCGCGCCCGTCAGGCTGTTGACCCCTCCCACGAAGACGATGATCATCCATTCGGCAGAGACGACCCAGCCGAAGGCGCCCGGCTCGACATACGTCGTATAGAACACATAGAGGACGCCGGCAAAACTGGTCATGACACTGGCGATCAGAAAGGTGATCAGCTTCAGCCTTTCCACGTTGATGCCCATGGACTTCGCCGCGAGCTCGTCGTTGCGCAGAGCCAGGCATTGGCGGCCGTACTTGGAGTTCTTATAGCTGACCACGACCGCCAGGCATACGACCACGCTGATAAAGACCAGGGGGAAGCTCGTGTGCTGGGGCACCCCGGAAAGACCCATGGCGCCGCCGGTGATGTTCGTCGTGTTGTTCAGGACGGCGATGATCGCCTCGCCGAAGCCGAAAGTAACCAGCGAGATATAGTCCCGCCGCAGACGGACCGTCGGAAGGCCGACGAGGAGGCCGGCGGCAAGACCGACGAGGACCGCGGCCAGGGCTGCCAGCGGCAGCGGCAGGCCCAGGTTCTTGAAAAGGACGGCGGAAACGTAAGCCCCGATGGCCAGGAACGCCGCCTGGCCGAAGGAGAAGAGGCCCGTCAAGCCCGTCACCATGTAGGTGCCCAGGACGCCTATGAGGGCTATGCCGGTAAAGGTGAGCGTCGATAGAAGGTATTCCACGCTCGGTCCCTCCTAAGCCTTCTCCTGGACGATCAGGCCCGATATTCCGCGCGGCCGCAGCAGCAGAAAGATCAGCATGATGACGAAGATAAAGACGGGAGACCAGCCGGCCCCTACGAGATCGATAAGGATTATCTCCACGACCCCCAGGAGCACGGCGCCGATGAGCGCGCCCGATATACTTCCGAGACCGCCGATCACGGAGGCGACGAACCCTTTCACGATGAGCTGCCCGAGCTGCGGGTAGAGCGTATAGTTGATCCCGAGAAAGACGCCCGCTACGCCCCCCATGACGCCCGAGGCAAAGAAGGCCGCGGCGACGACCCTGTTGGGGTCCATGCCCATCAGCTTTGCCGTTCCCGTGTCGAAGGACGTGCATCGGATGGCGAGCCCGATCTTTGTCCGAAAGAGCACCACGAGGAGTATTACCAGGGCCGATGCGGAAAAACAGAGGGTTAGAAGGTCGGGGACGGCGATGGTTAACGCGCCGAACAACCTTATCGTCCACGCAGGGAAAAAGGGCGGATAGGAATAGAAATTGGAGCTCGCGAAGATGGTGATCGAGTTCTCCATCAGGATGCCCATGGTGATGGAGGAGATGAAGTAGTAGATGACGGAGCTGCCGCTCTCGCGCAGGCGCCTGAAGGCGACCCGCTCGACGACGAGGGCAAGCAGCCCCCCGCCCAGGGCCGCCGCAAGGAGGGTGGCCACGAACAGCGGCAGGGCATGTATGTAGCGTACGAGGAAGATGGATGCCACATAGCCGATATAGGCGGTCACCGACATGAGGCCGCCGTGGGAAAAATTGGAGAACTTGAGTATGTTGAAGATCAGCGCAAAACCCACGGCAACGAGCGCGTACACGGAACCTAAAGAGATACCATTTATCAATAGCTGGAGTGTCACGGTTCTAAACCCCTATAAATAGCCCCTTCCCAATGCCTTCCAACATCCCCGGCGGAAACCGCCCCGGCCGCCGGCACGGCGGACAGGGGGAATCCGGGGACAGCAGCAGTTCAGCGCTGCTGCTTGTGCTTTGCCGGGATGTAACGGCCGAGGTCCTTATACACACCGTGGTCGATATGGTACATCACCATGGAAAGGCCGAGCGGCTGATGGGTCTTCGGCGAGATGGTGAGGATCCCCGTGGTGCCCTGGAGTCCGCTTACCTTGTTGAGGCCCTCGATTATCTTCGCGGGCGTGGCTGCTCCGCCTTTCTTGATCCCCTCCACGACCACCAGCATCTTGTCGTATCCGAGATAGACCTTGTTGATGGGGTCTTCGTTGTATTTCGCCCTATAGGCCTTTCTCACTTCCGTTAGCTGGGGCTCGCTGTCCGAGTAGTTGTTTGCGAAGTATATGTTGTTGGCCGCCTCCGGGTCGTTCACGAGTGAGGCAAAGGGCGCGGCGTAGTCGAGGGCGCCCACGAAGGGCATCTTGAGGCCGAGCTGCTTCGCCTGCTTGGCGGTTATCACGAGCCCCTGGATATAGTTCGGGGCAAAAACGCAATCAGCGCCCGAGGCCTGGATCTTGGAGAGCTGGGTCCTGTAGTCCCTGTCGGTCTTGCCGTAGACCTCCTCGTCCACTATCTTCGCCCCCACCGACTCGGCGTAGACCTTGAAGGGGGCAACGAGAGAGACGGCATAGGCGTTCGACTGGTCGTAAAGTATCGCAATCTTCTTCAGGCCGAGCTTCTCGATCGCGTAGCTGGCCACGATCTCGCCGTACTGGGTGGTGGTCGGCTGGATCAGGAACATGGACGGATGCACTTTGCCGTCCTCGCCGACTGTCGCCCTGGGGTCGGCGAAGCTGCCCACGAAGGCCACCTTCTTCGCGTCGGCGACGGGCGCTAGGCCGATGCCTATGTTGCTGATGGGAGGACCGAGGACGGCCACGGCCTTCGACTGGTCCACCAGGCGGTTGAAGGCCTTGATGGCCTCCTGCACGTCGCCTTTGGTGTCGAGGGTGATCATCCTGATCTTCGCGCCGTTTACGCCTCCCTGGGCGTTTATCTTCTCGGCCGCAAGCTCGGCTCCCCTGGTGACGGCGTTGCCCCACACGGAGGTAGGTCCGCTCATATCCTGCAGGTTGCCGATAACGATCTCCTTTGCCGGGGCGCCCATCACCGCGCCATACCCGACGAAGAGGACCAGAAGGGCCACTGCCAGTCCGCAAACAAACGCTGCATTGTATTTCTTCATCTCCTCCTCCCTCCCTCCCTTTTCTATACTGATCTTTCTTTCAGCATTGCTTATTTATAGCCTATTTCTCTCCTGAAGTCGCGCCGGTGTCTCCGCCGGGGATGAGCACGGCCTTCAACGCCTCGCGGCTCTCCATCGCCGCAAGGGCCTCGTTGGCCTGGTCTAACCCGAAGCGGTGGGTGATCATTTTGCCGAACAAGGCCGTTTGCCTTTCGACGAGCATGAGGGCCTGAAAGGTGTGGCGCGTCCCGCTCACCCAGACGCCCTGGATCTTCGCGTTCTTCCTGACGACCTCCCTGAAAAAATCTACCTCGCAGCGGCCTGGCGGCTGGGAAAAGCCTATCGACAGGTAGGCCCCGCCGGGCCGCAGCAGGCCCTGACCCTCCGTGACCGCCGAAGGCTCGCCCGCGGCCTCGACGACCACATCCGCTCCCCGGCCGTGGGTCCGGTCGAGAATGAAGGCATTGCGCTCCTCGATGCTCGTGGTGCGTCGGTTGAGGACGGCCGTTGCCCCAAATTCCTTGCAGAGCCGCAGGCGGTTCTCCGAGCCGCCGATCACGACGATCTCGCCCGCGCCAAGGCGGCTTGCGAAAGCAACCGCGTAGACCCCGATGGGGCCGGGCCCCTGGACTACAACGGTGCCCCCCTGGGGAACAGGGTGCTCGTCAAAGGCATGGGCCGCGGTCGCCCCTGAGCACGACGCCGAGACGAGGACGGCCGGGTCGGTCCTTTCGTCCACCTTGAATATATCGGTGGATGCCGTGAGGATCAGGTGCTCCGCGTAGCAGCCGTTGAGGCCGGACCGCGCGGACAAGGGAAGGTTGATCCCGTAGACCTCCCGCGACGGACAGAGCCATGGCTGGTTCAGGACCGCGCAATAGTAGCAGCCGCCGCAGCTCACGCCGCGGTTCCAGAGGACGCGGTCCCCGGCCTTAAGCTCCTCTCCCGTGACGTACTGCCTCTTTCCCCCTATGCCGATTGCCGTCCCAACCCCTTCATGGCCCAGGATGATCGGCAGGGGCGTCCTTTCGTCCTTGCCCCTCCACATGTGCACGTCGGAGCCGCAGACGCCGGCCGCGTCTATCCTGACCAGCACCTCGGACGGACCCAGCGCAGGCACCTCCATCTCCCTCATTACAAGGGGGGCGTTGAATGCTTCAAGGACCATGGCCCTTGTCTTCACGAGAACCTCAACCCCTCGGGCGTTACAGGTGTTCCGCCGGCCGGTTGCTCTCGGCCTGCGGTTTTCCTTCCCGTCCCTTCTCGTAGATCGGCACGTACACCTTTTTATCCCGCACCACGCAGCCGGCGCATCCGCCGTCACGCATGATGGTAGTGCACCGGCTGCAGGTCACGCATGTTTTCTTCGGATCGATCGCCCCCGTCTTCCTGATATCGTCCGCAAAATCGGGGTTGGCAAAGGCCTGGCGGCCGAACCCCGCCAGCTTGAACCACCCCGCCCCGACGCAGCCGGCGGCCACGTTCGGAGAGAACTGGCGCAGCCAGCTTATGCCGGCGCACATGATGACCGCCTCGCCGGCCGCGGCCTGCATCGCCTTTGCGGCTCCCAATATGAGGCCCACTCCTTGCAGCGGATGCACGGGCGGGGTGTAGCCCCCGATGTCATAGGGCCGCGTCAAATGGGGATTGTAGTAGGGATTGCCGAGGCTGATGCTGAAGAGCTTGACGCCTTTGGCCGCAAGCAGCCTGACGAGCCGGGTCGGCTCCGTGTAGTCCGGCTTCCGGTAGTCGTCCTTGTCTGTGCCCCAGCCGTAAGGGTGCGGCATCTGGTCGTAGGCGCCCAGCCGCACCGCAAGCGTCAGTCTGTCTCCGAGCCTTTCCCTGATCCTGTCGACGATGGAGCAGAGGGCGCGGGTGCGGTTTTCGAAGCTGCCTCCATAACGGCCTTCCCTGGAGTGGGCAGTGAGGAGCTCCCCCATGAGATAGCCGTGGCAGGCCTTGATATCCACGGCGTCGAAACCGGCCTCGGCCGCCGCTGCCGCTGCAATAACGAACCTCTCCTCCAGTTCGGCGAGCTCGTCGTCGGAGATCACGCGGACATGGGGACGCCCGGCGTCGAGAAAGGCGTTCGGCACGGCGACGATCGGGGCCGGGGCGCTGCCCGGCCTGCTGTAGCGCCCCGAGTGGGTTAGCTGGATCACTGCATAGGGACGGCTGTGGCCTGCCGCCCTGGCGGCCTCCGTCATCTCCGCGAGGGTAGCCTCCAGGTGGGCACGGGTTCCCTCGTTTATTTGCAACTGGCGAGGATTAGCCCTCCCCTCGTTCACCACGGCCGTAGCCTCGAACCATACGAGGCCCGCGCCGCCCGCGCCGAAGCGCCTGTAGCGGCGCCGCGTGAGGTCGCTCGGGCTGCCATCGGTCGTGCCGTCGCATCCTTCCATAGGGCTGATGGCCAGGCGGCTGGGCACGGTCTTTGCGCCGATGTCGATAGGCCGGAAAAGAGGCGCTACGTCCGCCTGGGCGGGTATGTCGAGCCCCATCCGTGCTATATCGGCTTTCAGCTCATCCAGGCTCTTGTAATGGAAGCGCGCATCCTGCGCCATTGATCCTCCTTCTTTTCCTGCCTAGCGCAAGGTGCTTTGGCCACCGAATACCCGGTTCACGCCTTTATGCTTCCCGGTAACCGAGCTTGCGCGATATCTCCAAAGCGGCCTCGACGATCTGTTTCCTCAATACGTCCCTGATGGCCTCTTTCGTAACCCGGACAGTGGGGCCGGAGACGCTTACGGCCGCCACGGGCCTTTCCGCATTATCGAGGACAAGGGCCCCCACGCACCGGATTCCTTTCTCGTTTTCCTCATCGTCGACTGCGTATCCCTGCTGCCGGATCGCCTGCAGCTCTTGCCTTAAAGACGCCTCATCGTGGATCGTCCTGGCGGTCCTCTCCGGGAGGCCTTTCAGGGATATGAATGCGCCAAGCTCGTCATCGGCAAGGCGGGAGAGGAAAAGCTTGCCCACGGCGCTGCTATGGGCCGGGTTCCTGCCCCCGATCTTGGAGGTCATCCGCAAGCCGCCGAGCCTTTGAGACGATTCGACCTTATCGATATAGACCACCTCACCTTCGTCCCAGACCACCATGTGGACGGTCTCTTTGTTTTTCTCCGCAAGGGCCTGAAGGTGGGGGCGGGCTATCCCCCTTACGTCCAATTGTGATGACGCCATGCCCCCCAGGCGGAGCAGCTTCAGGCCAAGGAAGTAATTCCTCGTGGCAACATCCTGGCGCACGTAGCCGCAATAAGCAAGGGAGGAAAGGAGGCGGTGTACCGTGCCTTTCGGCAGGGCGAGTTTCGAAGAGGCGTCCTTGATGCTCGTCCCGTCGCGGCTCTCTCCGATAAGGTCGATGATGGCTGATACGCGCTCTATGGTCTGGACCAGACTCTTCGGCTTAACCATTGCATTCCGTATAGCGATACACAGTTTCGAATTACAGAATGGTTACACGTCCCCAAGGGTTTGTCAACCTTTTTTTCACGGCCTTTCACGGCGCTTCTTTCGGTTTTCCCCGAGCCAACGTTTCCACCTGCTGCAAGTGTGGTCACGGGCTTCTTTTCTAATCCAGGACCGCGATGGCTTCCACCTCGATCATGTAATCGGGTGAAGCCAGGCTTTCGACTATCAGCAGCGTGCTCGGAGGCGCTATATCTCCAAAGAACTCGGCCTGAACTTTTCTGCGGCCTTCCACGTAGCCGTAATGGGTTAGAAAAGTGGTCGTCTTGACGATGTTTCTCAGATCGCCCCCGGCCTCCTGCAAGATGTTCTTAAGGTTGGTATATACCTGCCGGGCCTGAGCCTCAAAGTCCCCTTTACCGACCAGATTCCCCTGAACGTCGATAGCTACCTGACCCGCGATGTAGAGCGTTTTGTCCGCCTTAGCAGCATGAGAATAGCCTTTGCCCTTCGTCTGGTGGACGCTTTTCAGTTCTAGAATCTCATGAGCCATACCTTTCCTCCTCGATGGGTGACCGGGAAAATGCCTTCACTCTTTCCTCAGCATTGTAACATGTTAATCGGTTCTTTGAGCGACGACGGGCATGGTCAGCCGGCTCCGATACCATGCTCGATGGCGTAGCGGACCAGGGCGGCCAGGCTCTTTATCTCCAGGTGTTCCATCATTCGATATTTGTGAAATTCAACGGTTCTCCTGGAAATATGCATAGTCGACGCAATCTCCTTCGTCGAAAAGCCCCTGGTGA
>JBEKOT010000038.1:0-17707 GCA_049521495.1 Syntrophorhabdales bacterium
GACCCGGGGCACCCACGCCGGTGGCGTGGGTCGTCGGGTAAGGCCGGTTGCCACCCGCCTGTGGACGGCGGGTACCCGGCTACCATTGGGAGCGGAAGAATAAGGTGCGAGCGGCCGGGGGGTTCTTGCACAAGTTCGTACGGTACCATTGGAAGTCAGGAGAAAACGGTGCGAGCGGCCGGGGGGGATTTGGTGGGGGTCTTTAACAGAAGTCAGGAGAAAACGGTGCGGCCGGGCGGTCCCCCGAACACACTATATCCGGAACAGCCCTTATGTCCGCCACTACGTGATCAGCCCCCGCTCTCTCCAGGTCCGCCCGTGAGGCTTTGCCTGCGAGCACCCCGACGGTGCGCAGGCCCAGCGCCTTGCCAGCGAGCATGTCGGTCGGGTGGTCGCCGACGACCAGGGCTTGGCGCGCCTCAACGCCCAGCGCCGCTAGGATGGCTTTGAGATGGCCCGGCTTCGGTTTTACCTCCCGGACGTCGTCCCTTGTCGCCAGGGCATCAACGTAAGCTGCTGCGTCCGGAAAGACCTTTGCCACTCCCTCGGTGCAGTTCCTGGTGATGACCCCGATCCTCAGGCCCTGACCCCGCAGGGTGCCGAGCACGCTCCTGGTGTAAGGATAAACCTCCTTGCCCCTTGCACCTTCTACTTCCATTTCCTGAAGTCTGGCCAGAGCCTCGTCACTGAAGGCAGGCCCCCCGTTGTCGAGCATCCGTCCCAGCTCGTCGATCATCTCGAGGATGTACAGGCCGTCGAGACGGCGGATAAGGTCGGGGGAGGCGTATTTCTCCGCTATCTTCTCGATCGCCTTCCTCATCCCGGCGAAGTCGAGGGTTTGCTCGGTCAGGGTTCCGTCAAAGTCAAAGATAACGGCCGCGATCATCGACCCTCCCCGACGTAGGACGCGGTCCCGACGTGGAATAGACCCTTCGTCGTAAGCCTCAGGTGGGGGATGACGGGCAGCGATATAAAAGACATCTGGAAGAAGGGGTTCTTCATCCGCACGCCCATTCGTTTTACCAGCCCGTCGAGCTCCCGCTCCCTCTCAAGGAGAGACGGGGCATCGAGGTGCGAGATAATTCCGAAGTACGGCATGGGCAGAACGAGGGCGGACCCCATGTGCGACGCCGCCATACCGCCTCCGGAAGCACGAAGCAGATCGAAGACCCGGCGAATATCTTCCCCGTTGTCTCCGACGATGACGAGGTTATGGCTGTCGTGGGCATAGGTAGTGCCTAGAGCTCCCGCCTTAAGGCCGAATCCGTGGACGAGCCCGAAGCCGTAAGTCCGCTCCGCCCTATACCGGTCGAAAACATAGGCAAAGACTAGGTCCCTCTCGTGATCGCAAGTGATATGGCCGCCCTCGGTCCGGGCCTCGACAACCAGGTCGTCCGTGATGATAGTGCCCTCCCTGACGCCGATTGCACGGACTTGCCCTGCTTTCGCTTTTCTTCGCAGGCCGTCCCTCGGAAAGGGCGCCAGTCTGAGCCTTGAAAATGAAGGAGCCTCGCCTTGCGCCTTTGCTGTGATGCCCTCCCCCTCCCTGTAGACCACCTTTCCGTCCTTGACCGTCGCCCGTACCCGCATCCGCTCCGGCCTGTCGAAGACTACGAGGTCCGCCTTTCTTCCGAGGGCAAGAAGGGCCCGGTCGACCAGGCCGAAGTAGACGGCGGGGTTCGTAGTGACGAGCCTGACCGCCCTGAACAGGGGCACCTTCGAGGCTATGAGCCGGCTTACCAGCCGGTCGAGGTGGCCCGATTCAAAGAGGTCCCTTGCCGAGATGTCGTCCGTGCAGAGGGAGAGGCCGGGCAGGTTGCCGGGCCGCACGAGGTCGAGCAGGTTATCCAGGTCCCGGCTCGCAGACCCCTCCCGCAGGAAAAGGTGCATGCCCCGCCTCAGTTTCTCCCTGCCCTCGGCGGCAGTCGTGCTCTCGTGGTCGGAATAGATGCCGGCCGACATATAACTGTCGAGGTCGTTGCCGGTAAGGCCCGGTGCGTGGCCGTCGACCGGTTTACCGGCAAAAAGCTCTATTTTCCTCATGACCGCCTTCCGCCGGGAAATAACGGCCCTTACGTCCATCACCTCTCCAAGGCCGATTATCCCCGCCGTTTTTCTGAGCCGCCTCAGCTCGCGCACGCCTATCGAGCCGGCCCCGGCCTCGAAGGGGCATGAAGGCACGCAGGAGGGGGCCATGACAAAAAGGTCAAGGGGGAGTCTGTCGAAGAGCGAGAGATACCATTTAAGCGCATCTATTCCGCCCGCGTTTGCCGCCTCGTGGAGGTCCGTTACTATAGTTGTCGTACCCCTAGCGAGAAAAGCCCTGAAGTAGTTGATGGGCAGGAGGTGGAGACCCTCCACGTGCAGATGGCTCTCGATGAAGCCGCAAGAGACGTAGCAGCCTTCGGCGTCGATGACCTCCCGGGCTTCGGTCCCCGAAAAAGAGAGGATCTTCCCACCCTCGATGGAAAGATCCCTCCTTTTACCTCTCTCTCTCAGTGGATCGACAAGAATACCGTTCTTTATCAGAAGGTCGGCTATTCGTGCTATGAGAGGTCTATCCTTTTTACGTCGATAATATTCGGCAGAGACGCGATTTCCTTAAGCGCTCCGTTATCTAACTCCCCGTCCAAATCGAGAAGGCACAGGGATAGGCCTCCCCGGCTTTCCCTGCCGAAATGCATGCCGGCAATGTTTATCTCCTTTTTCGCCAGAACGGAACCCATTCCTCCGATAATGCCCGGCTTATCGTAGCTCAGGACAAAAAGCACGTTCCCGGCAAGGTCGGCGTCGACGGGGATATTATTCACCTTTATGAGCCTCGGCTCCTTCTTACCGAGGAGAGTCCCGTAAGCCACGTTATCGCCCTTCTTCCCTTTCAGCTTTATGCCGAGCAATGTAGTGAAATCGTCATGCTCTTTCTCTTTGATCTCCTTGATCTTGATGCCCCGCGATTGCGCAAGCAGGCGGGCGTTGACGTAGTTCACGCCCATGACGTGGGGCGAGAGTATGCTCTTTACGATGCCTTGGGTCAGTATCTTCGTCTCCACGTCGGCAATGGCCCCCCTGTACTCAATCTCCACCTGCTTGATGGGGGGCTCGGTGATAAGGGAGACGAATCGCGCCAGCTTCTCGGAGAGGGCGAGATACGGGGAAAGCTGCCCCAGGACTTCCATCGAGACAGGGGGCGCATTCACGCTGTTCTTTATGACGCCGTTCAGGACATAGTCGGTGATCTGGTTCGCGATGTCGATGGCCACCTTGCTCTGCGCCTCTTTTGTCGAGGCACCGAGATGCGGCGTCGCAATAACCTTTTCCGAGGCGACGAGGGGGTGATTGCGGGGTGGCGGCTCCTGTTCGAAAACGTCCAGCGCCGCCCCTGCCACCTGCCCTTCTTCAATCGCCTGGTACAGGTCTTTCTCGTTCACGATGCCTCCCCTGGCCGTGTTGATGATGAAGACACCCTTTTTCGTCTTGGCCAGCCTGTCCTTGTTGAGGAGGTCCTTCGTATCCTTGAGCATGGGCACGTGAACGCTGATAAAATCACTCCTCGAAAGGAGCGTGCCGAGGTCGACGAGCTCTATGCCCTTCTCGGCCGCCACTTCCTTCGACACGTACAGGTCGTAGGCTATGACCTTCATACCGAGGGCAACAGCCTTCTCAGCCACGATCATCCCTATGTTCCCTATGCCGATGACGCCGAGGGTCTTTCCGTACACCTCCACGCCCATGAGCAGCTTCTTTTCCCACTTCCCTTCTTTCATCGTGCGGTCAGCGAGAGGGATCTTCCTGGCGAGGGCGAACATGAGGGCGAGGGCATGTTCGGCTGCCGCAAGGGCGTTGCCCTGGGGGGTATTCATTACAACGATGCCCTTCTCGGTGGCAGCCTCGACATCCACGTTGTCAACGCCTATGCCCGCCCTTC
Source organism: Syntrophorhabdales bacterium (assembly GCA_049521495.1). Lineage (GTDB taxonomy): Bacteria > Desulfobacterota > Syntrophorhabdia > Syntrophorhabdales > WCHB1-27 > CAWEPK01. The sequence goes on from JBEKOT010000038.1 coordinate 3,926, forward strand.
CTATCACCTTCAGTTTGTCCGCCTTCTCGATGATATCCCTCGTGACCTTCGTCGCGCTTCTGACCACAAGGGCATCGTATCTTCCGATAATAGCCTGCAGGTCTTCCTTTTTCAGGTCCGTTTTCACATCAACGTCTAAGTTGCTCGACCTCAGGATATCGACCGCCTTGTCGGACATGGCGTCTGCAATCAATATCTTCATGGGCATCTCCTTTTATTCGTCTTTCAAGGAGTCGGTCGCGGCTGCCACGCCCTTCCCCATCTCGAACTTGTACCCGAGGTCCCGCAGCGTGAACTCGAGGGCCGCTATGGCGGTGATCACGTCGTACTTATCGGCATATCCCAGCGTAGCAATCCTGAAGATCTTGCCTTTCAGCTGGTCCTGCCCGCCGGCTCCGGTGACGCCGTACTTCTTCCACAGGGTCTTGTAAATAGCCTGCCCGTCGATGCCGTCGGGTGCAAGAATGGCGGTGACGGCGGGGCTGGGGGATTTTGCGAACACTTTGAGACCGAGGGCCATGGCGCCTTCCCTTGTAGCCTTCGCCAGCTTGTCGATCCTCCGGTAGATGTTATCCAGACCCTCCTTCCTTATCATGCGCAGAGATTCCATTAAGCCGATGATCAGCGAAATGGCAGGAGTGAAATTCGTTTGGTTCTTCTCCAGGTTTGTGCGCTCCTTTGCCCAGTTGAAATAGAACTTGGGCAGCTTCGACGTCTTGTTGAACTCCCAAGCCTTATCGCCGACAGCAGCAAAGGCGAGGCCGGGAGGGAGCATGAGCGCTTTCTGTGAGCCGCCAACCAGGACATCGATATTCCAAGCGTCCGAGGGCAGCTCGAAGACTCCCACGCCCGTAATGCCGTCGACCACCATGAGCGTGTTCGGGTAGCTCTTCACGATGGCAGCGACCTCCTTCACCGGGAACCTGACACCCGTCGACGTCTCCGTCGCCTGCATGTACACCGCCTTCGCATCGGGGTTCGCCTTGAGGGTCTTCTGGACAATTGCCGGATCGAGAGCATCGCCCCAGGGAAGGTCTATATTGATGGCCTCGACGCCGTAAGCCTTGCATATATTTGCCCAGCGCTCTCCGAACTTCCCGCTCCTTATACATATGGCCCTGTCGCCGGGGGAAAGGGCGTTCGTGACGGCGCTTTCCATTGCCCCCGTACCGGACGACGCAAAGATGAGCACCTCGTTCTTCGTACCGAAGACGTGCTTCAGGTTCTCCCTTACTTCCTCCACGACCGCCTCGAAGAGCGGGTTCCGGTGATGGATGATGGGTTCGGCCATTTTCATGAGCACTCCGGGCGGAATTGCAGTAGGGCCCGGCGCGAGCAAATATCTTTTATCCATAATATCCCTCCTTGGTTTCTCTACAGCTATACCGGGGCTATCGCATAGGCACCTGTTTGTCCCCTGCGGCGAAACGGAGCGCGACACCGAAGCGCACTACCCGGTCTTACCCGTGAGAAGGTAAGTTAACTCAGGCACAGATTCTCAGGCAACCTGCAACTTTTGATACTGTTTTCGATATTACCTGATTCCTCGGTTCTTTAGCAATATATTTTAGAAGATTTGATTAAAAAACGCCAAGAAAAACGGTCGGGGGCTAAAAACCGGGGGTCGTTCAATCCCTGGCCGCACCTTCGAAAGCAAGACAGTCCTCACATAACCGAAGCTTGTATACGGCAAAATTACCCGGGCTCTCCCCGGAAAAATTTGCCGCAGGCGCCGGATGTGGTATTATATTTGTGTAATGAACAGAATCTACTTCGATCACGCAGCAACTACACCGTGCGACCCAAGGGTCATCGAGGCTATGGCCCCCTATCTTGCCGTAAACTTCGGAAACCCCTCTTCAATCCTTGTCGAGGAAGGGGCCGAGCCGCAAAGGGCATTGGGTGAGGCGAGGGCCAAGGTCGCCCGTCTTCTCAACGCGGTGCCTGAAGAGATCATCTTTACCGCATCGGCTACCGAGTCGAACAATCTGGCAGTAAAGGGACTTGCCCTGGCAAACAGGCATAAGGGCAACAGGATCCTATTTTCCGATATCGAGCACTATTCGGTCATGAACCAGGCAGATTCCTTGAAGGGTCTCGGCTTCGACGTCGACTACTTAAGGGTCGATCCATACGGCGTGGTCGACCTCGAAGACCTGAAGAAAAAAGCGACACCGGGGACCATTCTCGTCTCCGTGATGCACGCCAACCTGGAAATAGGCACTATCGAGCCGGCCAGGGAGATCGGTCTTTTTCTCAGGGAGAGGGACATTCTCTTCCATTCGGACGGGGCGGGCACCTGCGGGCAGATACCGGTGGACGTAGCCGATCTCACCGTCGATTCAATGACCGTCTCCGCTCATCAGTTCTACGGTCCCAAGGGCGCCGCAGCCCTTTATCTCAGGAAGGGCGTCCCTTTGCGGCCTATCCTTCAGGGGGGCTACCAGGAAATGGGCTACAGGGCAGGCACTGAGAATGTGCCGGCTATTGTGGGCCTGGGCGAGGCAAGCCGCATCGCGGTCTCAGAGATGGCGGAAAGGGTGGAAAGGCTGACTTCCCTGGGACGGAGACTCTGGAAGGGGATAGAAGAGGAGATAGATTACCTTCACTTTACGGGCCATCCCGTCAGGAGGCTGCCGGGCCACGTCAGTTTCTGGATAGAGTACGTCGAGGGTGAATCGCTTCTCTTGTGGCTCAATCTGAACGGCATTGCGTCGGCGAGCGGGAGCGCTTGCGCCTCCAACGTGCTTGCCCTGGATGAAACCGGCCTCAAGGCATCCCACGTGCTCACGGCCGTGGGCGTGCCGCCGGAGATATGCCACGGCTCCATCGCATTCACCCTGGGCAAGGAGAACACGGAGGCAGAGGTCGACTTCACCCTTTCCGCCCTGCCCGGCATAGTCGAGAAACTGAGAGAGATGTCCCCTCTTTACCAAAAAGCACGAGGAGGTAAGTAATGGCACAGGGACCATACAGCGACAAGGTCATGGACCACTTTATGCACCCGCGGAACATGGGTGAGATAGAAGATCCGAGCGGCGTGGGCGAAGTGGGAAACCCCGCCTGCGGCGATGTGATGCGACTCTATCTTAAAATCGAAGACGGCACGATCGTCGATGCCAAGTTCAAGACATTCGGATGCGGAGCCGCAATCGCGTCTTCCAGCATGACTACGGAGCTTATCAAGGGCAAATCGGTCGAAGACGCCCTTCGCCTGTCGAACGAGGCGGTCGCCGAGGCGCTTGGAGGGTTGCCGCCGGCAAAACAGCATTGTTCGGTTCTCGCCGAAGAGGCACTCCAGGCCGCCCTCGACGACTACAAGAAAAGACAGCAGGGCGGATAAAGCCTGCCTTCAAATTGGCCTTTCCAAGCGCCCGGAGACCGGGCGCCTTTTCTTTAAGGCTGCCGCGATAAAGTTATGTTCGGGCTGACAAGACTTTGGCGGGCTCAGTGCAAATTCGTGCTGCCTGTCAGCCGGCTGCGGACGAAAAGGATGTGCTGCCGGAGAACGTAGAACTGGTCACCGAAGGACGCCGGTACTTTCATTTTATCGACTTGCGCCTCAATTTGATTGCACCGCTGCAGCAGTTCTTCCCTCTTCCCGGCCCGCAGAGGCGGTATCGCATCCTTTTCGAGCATCAGCAGCACGTTGTACCACCGGTAGATGCGCGACCTGATTCGCCAATTATAGAGCCTGGGAATGACCCGCAGTACCGGGATCAATAATACTAAGGTCGGTACAAAGACTACCAGGATACGGTTCACCAGGCTTGCCCAGCGGAACGGAAGCAGCCTGTAGAGGAAGCTCCTGCCCGATTTGTAGAATCGGGTCGCGTCCTCGCTTATACGGAATTCATGCTCCAGTCCGGCAGGAAACTCGCCCTGCCGTTTGAGTAAACCGGCCTTTCCATGGACCTCCGTCGCTGCCTCAAGGAGCAGGTCGCACAGCGCAGGATGCAGAGTGGGGCGTGCAATGAGCTCTACCGTAGGACCGATAAGGGAGACGTCGTGGTCGGGAATATCCTTTCCTATATCGAAGGACCCTCTCGGAAGGTTGAACTTGTTCAAATAGGTGATTCGACGGGTATAGGCATCGGCCTGGATGAAATCGATAATGTGGACCCGAGGCGCGAGTAGGAGCTTGCGTATGGTCTGGACCGAGGCTGAATCTCCCATTAGGAAAACCGCGTCGACGCGACCGTCCATCAGGGCTTTCGCTGCGTCCTCGGCCTCCAGATCGGACAGGGTCGTGGTGCCGCCCGATTCGATGCCGTTTTCAGCAAGCAGCCTCAAGGCAAGGGACCGCGTTCCGCTGCCCGCCGGGCCGATGGCGAGCCTTTTGCCCTTCAGCCGGGAAAGCAAATCCACAGGCGCCTCGCCTCGGTTGAAGACAAGGAGCGGCTCATAAGAGATGCTCCCTAGAGAGACCACTTTATCGATATCGAGCCCCTCGGCAACACCGCCCTGGACGAAACCTATGTCGACGCGGAAGGAGGGGTCAAGCAGCCTTTTGAGATTCTGCTGCGAGCCCTCCGACGGCAGGACCTTCAACGTAACCCCGTTGCGTGCCAGTATCTTGCGGTATCTCTCGGCACTGGACCTGAATATGCTCCCTTCGGGACCGCTGGTGATAACAATGGTACGGGGTGGAGCCGAATGAAAGAACCAGAAAACGGCTAAAACCAAGACGAGGACGACGAACAGGAGAATACCCAATAATACCGGGCGGCTCACCCAGACGGTGTCCGTCATGACCGCTTGAAACCGTGCAAAACGCAGTTTCCCGAATATTCCCATTACCTCACCGCATCCCATCACTCAGGCAGAGAGCAGACATCAGAAGACTGCCGCGCCCGTCTTCGCTTCTTTTCCGGACCGATCCCCTCAGCCATAACTGCCCGATACTCGCTGAACCACAACCGCCGCCGGAGCGCCAGGCTCCTCGTGCTCCGAGTAACATTATAACAATGCAGTCGAAAGGCGAAAAGGGATTTTGTTGCCCCCCACGAGACGGGGGACCCTCCGCTTATGTCTATCGATGGGACGACAGCGCCTCGGTCGTCCCTAATGGGTAACCCGGACCCTCGGCAAAAGTCAAGGCCCCGGCACAATAGAAGGGACGGGGCAAAGTAACAAGGAGGGGTGACGTTAGGCGCGAACTGACCCGGCCGGACGCCACCGCCCTACTCCGCCGCGGGAGGGCTGCCCCTTTACTTCAGGCCGTTTATAAGATAAATTGATGCACTTATTATGCGAAGGCTGGTCGTACGGGTGTGGGAGGGAGAGGCGCCTCTTGCGGGGGTCCTTCTCTTTTTGCCCCTCTTTGCCCTCTCCTGCCTTTACAAGGTCTGCCTTGCGGCCAGGGAGCTCTGCTATGCCACAGGGCTTGCGGTGGTCGGGCAGGCTCCGATCCCGGTAATAAGTGTGGGCAATATTTCCCTCGGAGGGACAGGTAAGACCCCCGTGGTCGAGCGCCTTGCGAGGGAACTCAAAGAAAAGGGGTTTCGCCCCGGGATCGTGATGCTCGGGTACGGGAAGAAGAGGAAGGGCGCCTTTGCCGTCGATGTGAAGAAGGACACGGCTGAAAGCGCAGGAGACGAGGCGATCATGCTGGCCAGACGGACCGGTCTGCCGGTGCTTGTGGGAAAGAAGAGAAGCAAAAGCATACTAAAGGGCGTCCGTGATTTCGGCATAGATGTGGCCATTTTCGATGACGGCGCCCAAGTGCGCAACGTGCGGAAGGACGGGCAGATCATAATACTGAATGGTCGGGCGCTCTCTTCGGCCCTCCGTCTCTTTCCTCTCGGCGCTTTACGGGAACCCCTTGAAATGGTGAAGAAAGCCGATATAATATTGGTCAACAAGGGCGAGCTGGACAGCCGCACAAAGACCCTGACGGCCGGTATGCCCACGTTTCGCGTCCGGTACCGGCCCTTGCACCTATGCAGGTTGCGGGACCTTGCAATGGTCGATTACCGGCTGGTGCGGGGGAAAAGGGTACTAGCCTTTGCCGGAGTGGGCGATAATCAATCCTTCTTCGGGCTTCTTCGGGACATCGGCGCGGACGTGGTCAGGACTCTGGAGTTCCCGGACCACTACCGCTACCGGAGAAGGGACGTTGTGCGAATCGAATCCTTTGACGATGTGGAGATGGCTATAACAACCGAGAAGGACGCAGTCAGGATCGAGGGCATGGAAAGGGGAGATAATATCTTCTATCTCAGCATCGAGGCGGATTTCGACAACCCGAATGAGCTCATAGAGCGGGTGTGCGAGAAGGCGAGGAAATAAAATGACACAGCGCGTATTTATTTTCGATACTACTCTGAGGGACGGAGAGCAGTCGCCGGGCAACACGATGAACGCGCAGGAAAAGATCAGGGTCGCCAAGCAGCTTGAAGCCCTGGGCGTCGATATCATCGAGGCCGGCTTCCCTATCGCCTCGGAGGGGGACTTCGAATCGGTCAAGCAGATTGCCGAGGTAGTGAAAGGCAGCCAGGTTGCCGGTCTTGCCAGGGCTAATTTCGAAGACATCGACCGAACCTGGGAGGCGGTGAGGGGCGCGGTGAACCCCCGGATCCATACCTTCATCTCTACATCCGATATCCATCTGAAGTACCAGATCAAGAAAAGCCGGGACGAAGTGCTCAAACTAACCGAGGATTCGGTCAAAAGAGCGAAGAAATACACGGACAACGTGGAGTTCTCCGCCATGGACGCCACGAGGAGCGACTGGGACTATCTCTGCAAAGTCTTCGCCATCGCCATCGAAGCCGGGGCAAATACGATAAACATCCCGGACACTGTCGGCTACGCGGTCCCCGACGAATTCGGCGCCCTGGTCCGGTATGTCATGGAGCACGTCCCCAATATCTCGCAGGCCGTCGTGAGCACCCACTGCCACAACGACCTGGGCCTTGCCGTCGCTAACTCCATCGCAGGCGTCAAGGCGGGCGCGAGGCAGGTGGAGTGCACCATCAACGGAATAGGCGAGCGGTCGGGCAACGCGGCCCTCGAAGAGGTCGTTATGATCCTGAGGACCCGCAAGGACCTCTTCTCCTTTGACACCGGCATAGTAAGCGAGAAGATCTATCCGACGAGCAGGCTTATCACGTCGGTCACCGGCGCTCCCGTGCAGCCTAACAAGGCCGTAGTCGGTGCAAATGCCTTTGCCCACGAATCGGGAATTCACCAGGACGGGTTGCTCAAAGCAAAGCTCACCTACGAGATCATGACGCCCCAGTCCGTGGGCATTCCGAAGAGCTCCCTCATCCTCGGCAAGCATTCCGGCAGGCACGCCTTCCGGGACAGGATAGGAGACCTGGGCTATTCCCTCGATGAAAAGGAGCTGAATTTAGCCTTCAAGAGGTTCAAGGTACTAGCAGACATGAAGAAAGACGTCTACGACGAGGACATCGAGATGATCATCATGGATGAGATAGTCCGCGTCCCCGAGAAATACAGATTGGCCTATCTCAGCGTCGTCTGCGGCAATATGGCAATTCCGACGGCTACCGTCAGGATCGAGATCGACGGCCAGGCGCACCAGGAGGCCGGTTTCGGCGACGGGCCGGTCGATGCCACGCTGAAGGCCATAAAGAAGATCATCAAGACAAACAGCAAGCTCCTGAAGTTTTACGTCAATGCCATCACCGGCGGAACCGACGCGCAGGGCGAGGTCTTTGTCAAGCTCGAGGAAAAGGGGTCTACGGTCATCGGAAAAGGGGTCGATACCGACGTTATCGTCGCTTCGGGGAAGGCATACGTGAACGCGCTGAATAAACTTGAATACGTAAAGAAGAGAAAGGCAAAGGGGTTCTGATATGGGCATGACGATGACGGAGAAAATACTCGCCGGCCACGCCGGGAAGGAGTTTGTGGAGGCGGGGGAGATCATAGAGGCAAGGGTCGACCTGGCCCTAGCCAACGATATTACTGCGCCCCTGTCGCTGGAGGAATTCGAGAAGGCCGGTGCGGAATCCGTCTTCGATCCGGACCGGGTCGTCCTCGTGCTCGACCATTTTACGCCCAACAAGGATATCCAGTCCGCAGAGAACTGCAAGACGATCCGCGAATTTGCAAGAAAACAGGGCATCACGAATTTCTATGAAGGCGGTGCTTGCGGCATCGAGCACGCGCTGCTGCCCGAACAGGGCCTCGTTGCGCCGGGTGACGTGGTAGTAGGCGCCGACAGCCATACCTGCACTTATGGCGCTCTGGGCGCCTTCTCGACGGGCGTGGGGAGCACGGACCTCACCTATGCGATGGTAATGGGCTCTCTCTGGTTCAAGGTACCGCAGAGCGTCAGGTTCGTCTGCACCGGCACTTGGCAGCCCTGGGTGGCGGGAAAAGACCTGATCCTCTATGTGATAGGCATGATAGGCGTCGAGGGCGCCCGCTATGAGGCAATGGAATTCGACGGGGAGGCCGTCGAGTCTCTCTCCATGGATTCGAGGTTCACCGTTGCAAACATGGTAATCGAAGCGGGCGCGAAAAACGGCATATTCAGGGCAGACAGGAAAGCGCTCGAATACTTTGCCGGGCGGGCCCGGAGGCAGGCATCTGTCTTCGAGGCCGATCCGGACGCCCGTTACAGGGATGTCGTCGAGATCGACGTAAGCAAGATCGGGCCTCAGATAGCTTTTCCTTTTCTTCCCTCCAACGTGAAGAACGTAGAGGATGCGAAAGGTATCGCCATCGATCAGGTAGTTATCGGCTCGTGCACGAACGGAAGGCTGGAAGACCTGGAGACGGCCGCACGCATCCTCCGGGGAAAGAAGGTGGCAAAGCACGTGCGGTGCATTATCATACCCGCCACTCCGGCCATTTATCATACGGCACTGACAAGGGGCTATTTCGAGGTATACCTCGACGCAGGCTGCATCATTTCCCCGCCGACGTGCGGTCCTTGCCTGGGTGGCCATATGGGCGTCCTTGCGAGGGGTGAACGTGCCGTATCGACGACGAACAGGAATTTCGTGGGCCGTATGGGTCACCCGGAAAGCGAGGTCTATCTGGCGGGGCCGGCTGTGGCTGCGGCAAGCGCCATCAGAGGAGAGGTGGCCCACCCTAGGGAGGTTGCGTGATGCTGAGCGGAAGAGTCTGGAAATTCGGAGACAACATCGACACGGATATTATAATCCCTGCGCGCTACCTCGCTTACACGGATCCCGACGTGCTCGGGCAGCACTGCATGGAGCCCCTTGTCCCCGGTTTCGCAGGTAAGGTCCGAAAGGGAGATATTATCGTGGCAGGCTCGAATTTCGGCTGCGGCTCATCCAGAGAGCACGCCCCCGTCGCCATCCTTGCCCTGGGAATTCCCGTCGTGATAGCGAAGAGCTTCGCCCGCATATTTTACCGTAACTCTTTCAACAAGGCCCTTGCCCTTTTAGAGGCCGACCTATACGACACTATCGAAGAGGGAGAGACCGTGAGCGTCGACCTGGCCGCAGGCCTTATCAGGACAGGTAGCGTAGAGGTGCGCGCGAAGCCGATTCCCACTTTCATGCTGGAGCTGATAGGCGAAGGAGGGCTGATAAACCATCTTAAGAAACAGCTGAGGGGAAGGCAATGAAAGCATTCAACGTAGCCGTCGTCGGCGCCACCGGGGCAGTAGGAAACGAGATGATCGAGACGCTCGCGCAGCGGAGCTTCCCGGTGAGAAACCTGAAGCTCCTCGCGTCCGAAAGGAGCGCAGGCACGGTCCTGACATACAAGGGCCATGACGTAAAGGTAGAGGTGCTGAAAGAGGACTCTTTCAAGGGCGTGGAGATCGGCCTATTCTCGGCGGGAGGCGCGGTCAGCCAGAAATTCGCGCCCCTGGCCGCGGCTGCGGGCTGTGTCGTGATCGACAACACCAACGCCTTCAGGATGGATGCGGACATCCCCCTGGTAGTCCCGGAGGTGAATGCCCATGCACTGCGCGACTACGGGAAAAGGGGCATCATCGCGAACCCTAACTGCTCGACCATCCAGATGGTGGTTGTCCTGAAGCCGCTCCACGATGCGGCGCGCATTAAGAGGGTCGTCGTTTCGACTTACCAGGCAGTCTCGGGCACAGGCAAAAGGGCGATAGCCGAGCTGGAGTCGCAGATTACGAGCATTTACACCAACAAGGAGGTCAGGCACAGCGTCTACCCCCACCAGATCGCTTTCAACTGTCTCCCCCATATCGACGTCTTTTTGGAGAACGGGTACACGAAGGAAGAGATGAAGATGGCGAACGAGACGAGAAAGATCATGGAGGACCCGAACATCAAGGTGACCGCAACTACGGTTAGAGTGCCCGTTTTTTACGGCCACTCGGAGTCGGTCAACGTGGAGTTCGAAAGGGAGCTGACGGCCGAGGACGCCAGGAAAATCCTCTCGAAAGCGCCGGGCGTCGTGGTGGCTGACGAACCCCGGAAAAACGTCTACCCCCTCGCTATCTACGCCGCAGGGAAGGACGAGACTTTTGTCGGCAGGATAAGGAAGGACGAGTCGGTCCAATGGGGCCTGAACATGTGGATAGTTGCCGACAATATCAGGAAAGGCGCGGCCCTCAACGCCGTCCAGATAGCCGAAATACTCGCTGAAAAGTACCTCTGACGACCTACCTTCCCGGTCTTGATGAGCCCGTGGACAAGCTGTCCACGACGTCTTTCACCGCAACCTCGAGCTCGTGAATGAGTCCCTGCACCTTCTCGGAAAGGGCGGCATCGTAACGCGTGACGGTACCGCACGCAAAGCAACTGTGGGCACCGTTCGGCAGGAACTTCTTGAGGTCAAGCATGAACTCCTTCTTGCATTTCGGGCACCGGGGCCTCAACTGGACGGAGAGTTGGCTGTTTTTGAACTGGCTGACCATTGATGAAAACCTCCTTTCGTCTTCTAGGGCCCGTATTTACAGACGTACAGCCCATGGGTCACGTCTTTTTTTCTTCGCCGCCGAACGTGTCGGCCTGTTTGGCCGGCTGCATTCCGCGCACTTCTTCTATCTCGTCCTCTATATCCTTTGCTTCCGCCTTCAGTATGGAGATAGCCGTCATTCTTTCACTAAGGAAGGGCGAGTCCATCACGACCTGCCTTTCGGTAGCGTATTCGCCGTAGACATACTCGCCCACTTCGGCGTACAACTTCTGCACCTTCCTCTGAATCCTCATGATGTCCATTCTTTTCCGGGCTATTTTTGCCTGCTTTTCAACATTGAAGGCGATCCCCTCGGCGGTCTCCTTGAGCGTCTTGAGGCCGTCCTCGGTCTTTCTCCTGAAATCGTCCATTAGTGTCATGGGGCCTCCTCTCAGAGTACGAGTATTACACAACTGCATAAGCTTTGCAACTCACTAATCTCCCTCATCCTACGCCGCTTCTCGTCCCTACTTCGGAGCTGTCTTTTATAGTATACTATGTCTGATGGCCCCCCGATGATAAGGTTCAACGACATCGTAGAACAGACCTTGAAATACAACCCCCAGACAGACGTGGACATGCTGGAGCGCGCGTATGTACTTTCGGCCAAGGCTCACAAGGGAACAGTCAGGCTATCCGGCGAGCCCTACCTTATCCATCCCCTCGAGGTGGCTCACATACTGACCAAGATGAACCTCGATGTCCATAGCATTGCCTCGGGGCTCCTCCATGACACCTTGGAGGACTCCTACCTGACAAAAGAAGAATTGGAGCAATACTTCGGAGAGGAAGTGGCCGAACTGGTCGACGGGGTGACCAAGATCAGCCGGATAAAGATGTCTGCCTCAGAGGACATCCGCGCCGAGAGCCTGCGAAAGATGATCCTGGCGATGAGCAAGGATGTAAGGGTCATACTGATAAAGCTGGCCGATCGTTACCACAACATGCAGACGCTCAAGTTCCTCTCCGCGGAAAAGCAGGCGGAGATATCCAGGGAGACGCTCGAAATCTACGCCCCTTTGGCGCACCGCCTTGGTATCGAATGGCTGAAAGGGGAGCTCGAAGACCTTTCGTTTAAATACCTCAAACCGGTGGAGTATCGCCTCATAAGCGAGAACATCGCATCCAATAAAAGGCAGCGAGACGCCTACATCGAGGAGGTAGGAGACCTTCTCAAGAAGCGGTTCGAGCAGGTCTCACTGTCCTGTCAGGTATCGGGCCGGGCCAAAAGACTTTACAGCATCTACAGGAAGATGGTTCAGGACGGACTCAACATCGACCAGCTCTACGACATCACCGCATTCAGGGTGACCGTGGGCACCGTGAAGGAATGCTACGAGGCTCTGGGTTACATCCATGACCTGTTCAAGCCCATCCCCGGCAAGTTCAAGGACTATATCGCGCTGCCCAAAGCAAATATGTACCAGTCCCTTCACACGGCCGTCATCGGACCTTACGGCGAAAAGATTGAGATACAGATCAGGACGTATGGGATGCACAAGCTGGCAGAGGAGGGGATCGCCGCCCATTGGAAGTACAAGGAGGGGAAGGTCTTCGACCCGAAAGAGGACAGGATGTTTGCCTGGCTGCGCCAGATCATCGAGCGGCACGAGGAGCTCAAGGATGACAGGGAATTCCTGGAGAGCTTCAAGATCGACCTCTTCCCGGACGAGATCTATGTCTTCACGCCGCGGGGGGATGTAAAAGAGCTCCCGAAGGGTTCGACCCCCGTAGACTTCGCCTATTCGATCCATTCGGACCTGGGCCACAGGTGCCTCGGGGCGAAGGTAAACGGCAGACTCGTACCGCTCAAGACGATGCTGAAGAGCGGCGATACCATAGAGATCCTGACGAACCCGGCCCATAAGCCGAGCAAGGATTGGCTCAAGTTCGTGGTCACGTCGAAGGCCAAGACGAAGATACGCCAATGGGTGAAAGCGGAGCAAAGAGAGCAGAGCATAGAACTCGGCCGCTCACTCCTCGAGAAGGAGCTGTCAAAACACGACCTAAGCCTGCCGACATTGACCAAGTCCGGAGAGACAGAAGGGCTTGCGAAAGACTTCTCCTTCGATACCGTGGAAGACCTCTTTGCCTCAGTGGGCTACGGCCTTTACACGCCCCTTCAGGTCCTGGGCAAGCTGATCCCCGAGACCCCGAAGGTGGGCAAGCTGCGGAAGATGATCAGCTCGATCACGAAGAGCAAGGACGATGCCATAAAGATAAAGGGCATCGACGGTCTTGTGGTCAAGTTTGCAAAATGCTGCAACCCCATACCCGGTGACAGGATCATGGGTTTCATTACGAGGGGGAGAGGCCTTACGGTCCACCTGGAAGACTGCCCGAACGTGCACACCTATGACGAGCAGAGGAAGGTCGCAGTATCATGGGAAATGGAAAAGGACTACATTTACTCGGCTAAGCTCAGGGTATTCGCTGACGACAAGAAGGGGCTCCTCTCCGATATCAGCTCCAACATCTCCTCGAGCAAGGCGAACATCGTGAGCGCCCAGGTTACGACTTCCCCCGATAGATCGGCAACGAGCATCTTCGAAATAGAGATCCAGAACGCTTCTCAGTTGCAGAAAATCACGAAATCCATATTGAGGCTAAAGGGGGTCAAATCGGTCGAGAGACTGAGGGGCACTTAGAAGCCCTTGCGAGAGGAGAGGCGCTACGAGATCGGCCTAAAGGGGTTTTTGAATGCGCCCCTTCTTGATGCACTTCGTGCAGACCGATACCCTTTTCGTACCGCCGTCCTTCACTATTCTTATGCTCTGCAGGTTAGGGAGCCACTCCCTTTTCGTCCGGTTGTGCGCATGACTCACATTGTAACCTATCTGCTTGCCTTTCCCGCATATCTCGCAAACTCTTGCCATAAAATCCCCGCAGAATAAT
>JBEKOT010000039.1:0-17796 GCA_049521495.1 Syntrophorhabdales bacterium
TTCAGCTGCGGAGGGATACCGAAGCGGTCATAACGGGGCCGACTCGAAATCGGTTGTTCGCCTGATAAGCGGACCGGGGGTTCGAATCCCTCTCCCTCCGCCATTTTTCCCGCATAAATACTCAGATCATGGTCGTGGCAAGGGGGGATCCATAAAATGGATGGGTAACCGGGAGATACCAAGATATCTTAACAATGCAGGGTAATGGGCGTCGATGAGTCCCATAGAAGGTACCTGGACGGTCAATTCCACTCCCGTTGCGATTCCACCGGTGTTGCTCCTCGGCCCCGGCCATCCTTTCTGGCTGTTCGAAGTCGGCCTTCTGTAATAACAGTATATTCGCAACTAGTCGTCTCTCTTCACTCGTGATGCCCGTTCTCGTTAGTGCTGTTTTCCGGGTTCCGGGCCAGATCCTCCAGGTCTCGTGTCTGTTCTTCCATTTGCCGAATACATTGTCTGAGCGTTTCGACTCCTCGCAGGACATCCGCTATGGTCTTCTCGACGGTCTCGAACGAAAGATGAGGTGAAAAAGGAGAGGACTGTACCCCTGCCTTGATGATCCGGCCGGATATATCCGTGTGCCAGGACTGTATCAGGACCGCATCGAGAGTGGTCTCGCGAAGGAGCAGAGCCAGGCGGGTAGCGCTTCTATGAAGGTCGACGGCATCCCGCATCCCCCGTCCGGTCGAGCAAGTCGGATCCGGTTTTGCCGGTATATTCCGCCGCGTCATATACGCAGGCACTCTATCGGGTAGCTCTGCCGTCTCCGGGTGGTACGCCCAATAAATTTCTTGCCCGCACTTTTCGCAGTACGCCTTGCACGACGCCGGGGAGTAGAGAAGGTTATACGCCCGTCCGTTGATCCATGCCCTGGGTGAGCTGGATCCGTCCCACAGGCCTCCGCTCTCGGCGACGCGCTCCTTGAAGTCCTTTTCAGATACGGCACAGGGGATGCAAAGACAGCGCGAAGCATCTTCTCCTGTACCGGTGATAAGCTCCTCTGCCAGATTACCATTTTTCATAAGAACCTCCTCTTCAGTTCATGTCAGTCAGCATACGGTCCTTTGGTTAAGGAGATATGAAGAAGACATGAAAAGAAGGTTAAAGGATGCGCTGTTGCATGATTCCTGATGTTAACGGAAAATTCATGCCGTTTTTATCACCTGTTAAAACAGGGGTGGTAGAGTCAAAATAGATGAATATTAACAATTCCCAACCAAGGAGGCCCACCCTGAACGCGTGTAAGAGTCCCCAGGAAACGATGCGCATCGATCTGCACGTCCACTCCCATCATTCCGAGCCCTCCACAGACTGGTTCATGGAGAGGTGGAACATTTCCGAGTCCTATTCCGACCCCTTCTCTATTTATGAGAAGGCCATTAAAGCCGGCATGTCCTTGGTCACTCTCACGGACCACAACAGCATCGACGGCTGCCTCCTGCTCAGGGATCGGTACGGGGACAGCGTGCTCACAGGCCTGGAATCGACGGCGAGCTTCCCCGAAGACGGGTGCAAGGTGCACATTTTGATCTACGGCATAGGCGAGAGGGAGTTTGTCGAGATCCAGGCGCTGCGAAGGGACATCTACGAACTGAGGGCCTATATCAGGGAGAAGAATCTGGCTCATTCCGTCGCCCACGCCACCCATGCGGTCGAGGCAGGCCGGCTCACAATGGGCCATCTCGAGAAGCTCATCTGCCTCTTCAACACCTTCGAGGTAATCAACGGCGGAAGGAACAGGACGGACAACACGATGTGGCACCACATCCTCCGGAACCTTACGCCTGATCGCCTCCATTCCCTCTGCAGGAAGCACTCTCTCGAGCCCTTTGATACTGAGCCGTGGATAAAGGGATTTACGGGCGGCTCCGACGACCACGGGGGAATCTTCATAGGACGGACCTTTACGGAGGCCTCGGGGAGGCGCATGGAAGATCTTCTCGAAGCCCTGAAAAACAAGGCGACCTTTGCGAGGGGAAGGTACAGCGACTACGAGACGCTCGTCTTTTCCGTCTACAAGGTGGTGCACGATTTTTCCCGTCAGGGGAGCGACAAGGCATCTCTCGCCGGCCAGATGGCGGAGATGCTCTTCGAAGGGCGGCCGGTAGGCATCGTGAACCGGTTGCGCCTCAAGAAGCTGAAATCCCTCGCAAAGAAGGGTGAACACGGCGTGTACGCCTCCCTTTACGAGCTGGCCGAGGGTCTCAGCCGCAAGAAATTTGCGACCCTCGAAGAAGCGATACGTTTCGTCTATTCGCGGACGGCCGATGTTTCTGACGGTTTCGTCAAGATCCTCTTCGGCGGAGTGAGAAAGGATACGTCAGCCCTCGATCTTTTCACCTTCATGAAGAACATCCAGGCGTCCATGCCCGGAATCCTCCTGTCCCTGCCCTTTTTCCTGTCCCTGTATCATCTCAACAGGAACAGGCAGGTCGTGAACGACCTCGGCTTTTCGCTCGGTATCGATCCGACCCGTGAGGGTCAGAGGGTGTTATGGTTCACCGACACGTTAAACGACCTGAACGGGGTCTCTTTGACGCTCCGGGAGGTTTGCCGCACCGCCTGCGAGCGCGGTCTCGACATCAAAATCGCCGCCTCGGTCGATCCCGGCCGGCACGACGTGCCCCCCAATGTCGTCAATATCCCGTCCATCGGTCAGTTCAGACTGCCCTACTATGAGACATATCGCCTTCAGGTACCGTCGGTGCTGAAGTCGCTCAGGGAGATATATCTCTTCGATCCCGACATGATCTACATATCGACGCCGGGTCCGATCGGAATGCTCGGGCTGCTGGCGGCGAAGCTCATGAACGTGAAGTGCGTGGGCTTCTACCACACGGACTTTGCATTGCAGGCCCGGCAGATAGTCGAAGATGCATCCGTGCCGCCTATGCTCGAATCCTTTACGCGATGGTTCTATTGTGCCGTGGACGAAATAAGGGTGCCCAGCGCACGCTACGTTGACATGCTGAAGGCGAGGGGGTTCGATCCGCAGAAAATTAGACACTTCAGGAGGGGCGTAGAGCTGGACGTCTTCAGGCCCCGGATAGACCCCGGTAGCACCCTCCTTCGGGACAGGTTCCGTGTCGCCGGCGGCACGACGCTCCTTTACGCGGGGCGGGTGTCGAGCGACAAGGGTCTGGACCTGCTGATCGAGGTCTTCCGGCGCCTGGCCGAAGAGCGGTCCGACCTCAGCCTCCTTGTCGTCGGGGACGGCCCCTATCTTGCCGACCTCAAGAAGAAGACGTCTTCCGGCCGGGTGGTTTTTGCGGGAAAGATCGATCACGGGGAGATGCCAGCCATCTACGCTGCCTCGGACCTCTTTGTCTTCCCCAGCGCGACGGACACCTTCGGTAGGGCGGTCCTCGAGGCCCAGGCGTGCGGCCTGCCGGCCGTCGTATCGGACGAGGGAGGCCCGCAGGAGATCATCCTGAACGGCAAGACGGGCCTCGTGGCGAGGGCCGGCGACCCTTCCGACTGGGTGGAGAAGATCGAGCTCGTCCTTCGCCTCATGGAGACATCTCCTGGCGTCTATCAGAAGATGAGGGGGGACGCGAGGGCACACGTCGTGGACAACTACGACTGGGAAGAGGCAATGGGATCGATGCTCGAAGACGCCCTTCCCGTTCGGCCCGACGTTGACAAGAAGATCGCCTGATGGCAGCGGTGGAAGCGATGCCCAATAGAACAGGACGCTCCCCGCAGGATGACGGCGCAGTTCCTCTATTGAAGCTCAGCTTCGTTATCCCCGCATACAACGAGGAGGCGTATCTGCGTGGATGTCTGGAGTCCATAATCGGCCGGATCAAAAAGAGCGCCGTCCATGCCGAGATCATAGTCGTCAACAACGGGAGCATGGACAAAACCAGGGAGAGAGGCCTCTCCTTCCCGGATGTCACGGTCGTGGATGAGCCTGCCAAGGGATTGCCGAGGGCGAGGCAGGCAGGCTACAGGGCCGCCGCGGGCGACCTGATCGCGAACGTCGACGCCGACAACCTACTGCCGGAAGGCTGGCTTGAAAGGGTCTTCGACGAGTTCTCGAAGGACGACAGCCTTGTTGCCCTGTCTGGACCGCTCGTCTACCATGATCTTTCCCGACTCGGCAGGCTCTGCACCAGGTTCTTCTATTACATCGCCTATGTCTCCTACCTATTGACCCACTATGTCCTGAAAACGGGCGGCATGCTCCAGGGAGGCAACTTCGTCCTGAGAAAATCAGCCCTCGAAACAATAGGCGGCTACAACACGGACATCGAGTTCTATGGCGAGGATACGGACATAGCCAGGCGCATGCAGGCGGCTGGCCGCATCAAGTTCACCTTCGGCCTCCCCATGTACAGTTCGGGCCGCCGGCTCGCCGAGGAGGGGGTCCTGGCCACCGCCCTGCGCTATGCGGTCAACTATCTGTGGGTATTGACCTTCAAGAGGCCGTACACCCGCATGTCAACGGAGGTCCGGCTGAAAGAAAAAGGGCCCCCGCCTCGCCTTTGTTAACGGGCGGATTTGCCGGTCTGCTTATCTATTCCCTCTCTCATCTTGCGGGGGCTGCACTGAGAAAAGGGGGGCCTTTCTTATCGGGTCGGGCGGGGTGTAGTGATATGGGGGGACGGCTTAGATGAAGGCGGCTACGAGCGACAGGAATTTCGCAGACATCTCCTGAATGTACTGATCGTTCGTGATCGCCTTTGAGGGGTCGAAGTAGCCCGTGCGGATCAGGACGGAAATAATGTCGTCGCACTTTGCCTCCTTGGGGTCATAGTTGACGAGGCAACTGCCCGTCGTCGTATTGACGGCGACGCTCCCGACACCTGCAACGGCCAGTAGCAGCGCCTCGACGGCGCACGCAGCCTCCTTATCGTTCTTCATGACGGGTGTCTTGATCCTCAACCTTCCCGGGAAATCGTGCATGTAATAGCCCATAGCCCTCCTCCATTCACGCAGCGTCGTCTTCTTCGACCTTGACGGCTTCTTCGAGCTCGCGTCTCTCCATCTTGTCCTTCGGAACAGTCGCCGATTATCATATACTCCTTTTACACTGTTATCAATCAGTCTATCGGCTGTTTGTTAACCCCGTATTTGCCGCTTGTTAATTTTTCGTAAAGTCTGCTTTTCCTTGCCCGGCCGGTTATCTCTTCTGCTGTTCTGTTTTCTTCCAACCTCTTTCTTGCCTTCCGGCCCACCCCGGCCCTCTTCGCGGATCAATCGCGATTTGACCACCTGCTCCGCCTTGAGCCAATGGTCGAGATCGCGGCCGTCGAGCCGGCCCTCTCTCATAGATCTCGTAAGCCACCGTCGATATCTCGCTCTGCAAATCCATTACACACCTCCCCGTTGTATCTTGTATAAGGTTCACCCGCCCCTCGATGGAGCATACCCGACAGGAAGTCTAATCAGTCGTAGTGAATTCCAGATAAGATTTGTGTTAATTCGCGCTAAAGCCGCGCCGTCGTCGATGGTCGCGGCCGGATCCGGGCCCATTCCAGTCCGTGTTTTCTTCCTTTTTTCTGCCCGGCCCCGGTCTTTCCCGCTGCCGGCCTTCCTTAGCCGGAGCAATCGTCAGAACCTTAACGCATTTTTCACCGCAGTCTCATTTTCTGTTAACCAACCGGACGTAGTCTATGTGCAGAAAAGAGCAGACGAGAAAACTGCAGCGAGGAGGCATACTTGAACGAATGTGATTCTGAATCCAGCAAGATCTTTGGGTTTCCATTGCCTTCCAGTGATTACCTGCCCAGAAGGCTATCGGCGGCTGCGTCCGGCGCCATCGAGAACCTGCTGTTGCTCAGGCGGCTCGACACGGTCTATCGTCAGATCGCCGAGAAGAGCAAGGCGAAGAGCTTTATCGATGAAACCCTCGAAAAATTGAAGATAAATTACGACGTGAGCGAGGCCGATCTCTCCCTCGTTCCCGGAACCGGCCCCCTGCTCGTCGTTGCAAACCACCCTTTCGGAGGAATAGAGGGCCTCATACTCGCTTCCCTTCTGCTCCGTGTCCGACCCGAGGTGAAGATCATGGCAAACTATCTGCTCGGCAGGATACCGGAGCTGGTAGACATCCTGATTTGCGTCGATCCCTTCGGAACGAAGGCGGCGGTAATGAAGAACGCGAGGCCCTTGAGGGAGGCCTTGAAATGGCTCAAGGAAGGGCACGTGCTGGCCGTCTTTCCCGCAGGCTCGGTATCCTATCTCAACCTGCGGGAGCGCAGGGTTATCGATCCTGAGTGGCATGCCGGCATCGCGAAGATAGTGCAGAAATCGCAGGCCCATGTCCTCCCTGTCTTCTTCGGCGGCGCAAACAGCCTTTTCTTTCAGATAGCCGGGATGGTTCACCCCAACGTCAGGACGGTCCTCCTTCCCCGCGAGCTGCTCAACAAGGGCAAGAAGATAATAAAAGTCAGGGTAGGCAACGTTATTCCCTTCAGGAGACTCGAGGCGTTCGGCGGCGATGAAAAGTTGATCGGGTACCTGCGCATGAGAACATATGCGCTCAAGCACCGCTGCCAGGGGGCAGCAGCAAGGGGGAGAACCATGGCAACGGCAAATTCTGCGACATTAGAAGTCGTCTCGAAAACCGCTGAACCTTACGCTATTGTCCGTGAGATAGACAACCTTCCCGGCAGCTCCTCCTGGAGTCGGATGGGTTTGCCGTTTTCCACGCGAAGGCGCACCAGATACCGAACCTCCTTTTCGAGATCGGACGCCTCCGGGAAATCACATTCCGGCAGGCCGGCGAGGGTACGGGCAGAGAGGTCGATCTCAGCCATTTCGACTTCTATTACACGCACCTTTTTCTTTGGAACACGAGAAGAAAAGAGCTCGTCGGGGCCTACCGTCTGGGGCAGGTCGACCTGATCCTTGAGCGGTTCGGCAAGAGCGGCCTCTACACGAACGCACTCTTCGACCTCAAGGATGGTTTTCTGCGCCGCGTCGATCACGGCATCGAGCTGGGCAGGTCGTTCGTTCGTGACGAGTACCAGAAACTCTACTCACCACTGCTCCTCCTCTGGAAGGGCATCGCCCGTTTCATCGCCCTCAATCCCCGGTATACACTACTATTCGGTCCCGTCACCATCAGTGGCGCCTATTCGGCCCTATCCAGGCAACTAATGGTCTCTTACATGACCCTCAATCACTATGCGCCCGACCTCGCCCGGTTCATCAAGCCAAAGACGCCCCCGAAAGGTCGATCCTTGAGGCGATTGGGTCTTGAGGACTGCGCCCGCCTGCCCGCCGATATCGATGACCTCTCTTCGCTGGTGGCCGACATAGAGGCCGACAGGAAGGGGGTACCCGTACTGCTCAGGCAGTACGTGAAGCTGGGGGGCAGGCTCATGGGTTTCAACATAGACCATTCCTTCGGAAACGGGCTGGACGGCCTTATTCTCGTCGACCTCCTCAAGTGCGACCGGAGGCTTCTCGACCGGTACATGGGCAAGGAGGGTGCCGCCGACTTCTTCGGGTACCACGAGGGGACACAGAGGGACCTGGCCTCGTAAGAGGCATTAAAGGAGCTCTGCGGCGAGTGAGGCCAGGGCGCTCCTGATCGTTTTTGCAAGTATTATATGCCCGTAAAGGGCCTGACCTTTCAGTCTCGCCACCACGTAACTCAGACCGTTTGACCCGGCATCGAGGTACGGCGAATCGATCCGCTGCCATAAGGGCCTTGTCTATACGTGGTCGATCCACCTCCTGTTCTACATCTTCACCGGGGCCCTATGCCGTCTTTGCCCGGCGGCTTTTGTGCGGTAGAAGGAAAAATTAACACAATTTTCACCGTCCGTTCATAAGGCCTTAACCGGCGTCCCTTAGAATTGACAGATACGTTGCCACGTCTGAAGGAGGCCCTTTGCAGACCGGAAGGCACATTGCGGTGGTTGAGGATGATGTCGATATCATGGAGCTTGTCTCCCTTCACCTCCGGAAAGAGCGGTTCGGTGTGACGGGTTTCCTGAACGGAACGGGCTTCCTCCGGTCCCTTGACGGCGAGCCTCCCATGCTGGTCGTTCTCGACCTTATGCTGCCCGACGTGGACGGTTTCGAGATCTGCAGGCTCCTCAGGACCAGGCCCTCCTATTCCGCGATCCCCATCATAATACTGACCGCCCGTACAGGGGAGACCGACAGGGTGCTGGGTCTCGAGCTCGGGGCAGATGACTATGTGATAAAGCCCTTCTCGCCCAGAGAGCTGACAGCCCGGGTGAAGGCGGTGCTTAGACGGACATCCAAACAGGAAGCAGTGACGGAGATGATCGACATCGACGGTCTCGTGAGGATCGATCCCCAGAAGTACGAGGTCATGGTGGAGAATACGCGGATAGACCTTACGGCGACGGAGTTCCGCATCCTCCAGCTCCTCGCATCGAAACGGGGCTGGGTCTTCTCCCGCGAGAGGATACTGACGCACCTCTGGGGAAACGATAAGATGGTCCTCGACAGGACGATCGACGTCCACATCAAGAACCTGAGAGAAAAGATGGGGAAGGCGGCGGCGCTGATAAAGAACATGCGCGGCATAGGATACAAACTGGAGGCGTGAGCGGACGTGGAAGCCCGTGCAGGTTCTACGTAACGAGCGAGTCTGAAGATTCGCAAGACACCGGATCTTGACAGGAAAATAAAAGGAGGTACCACATGAAGTGTAGTATGAGAGTTGCTTTCGCTCTGGCCGTTCTCTTAGGCGTGGCAGGCACGGCCTTCGGCGCAGCGAAGGAGCTGACGGGCGCCGGCGCGACGTTCCCCTACCCGCTCTATTCCAAGATGTTCGACGTCTACAGCAAGGAGCACGGCGTTAAGGTCAATTACCAGGCCATAGGGTCCGGGGGAGGCATACGCCAGCTCATAAACAGGACGGTTGACTTCGGCGGCTCAGACGCGATAATGACCGACGAGGAGACGAAGGCGGCCGGCGCGCCGGTCCTTCATATCCCAACCTGTGCCGGCGCCGTCGTCATCACGTACAACCTGCCGGGAAACCCAGAGATAAAGCTCACCCCCGATGTGATTGCAGACATCTTCCTCGGGCGGATAAAGAAATGGGACGACAAGCGGATCGCCGCCCAGAACCCAGGCATGGGCCTGCCGGCACTGGAGATGACCGTCGTGCACCGGTCTGACGGCAGCGGCACGACGAACATCTTCAGCAGTTATCTCGGCAAGGTGAGCAAGGACTGGAAGGAAAAAGTAGGGGCGGGGACGGCCTTGAACTGGCCGGTCGGTCTAGGGGCAAAGGGAAACCCCGGCGTGGCGGGGCTCGTAAAGCAGACGCCGGGAAGTGTAGGTTATGTCGAGCTGATCTACGCCCTGGAGAACAAGATGCCTTACGGAACGGTCAGGAACAGGAGCGGAAGGTTTATAAGACCGACGCTGGCAAGCACGAGCACTGCCGCACAGATCAGCCTGCCCGACGACATGAAGGCGGATCTCACCGATACGGCCTCCCGGGATGGCTATCCCATCGGCGGTTTTACCTTCATTCTCGTCTACAGAGACCAGAAGTACGGACAACGGACCGAGGAGCAAGCAAAAGGGGTAGTCGATCTTCTATGGTGGATGACCCACGAGGGGCAACAGTACGCGGAGCCCATGCAGTACGCCCCCCTCTCGAAGGCCGCCCAGGACAAGACGGAGAAACTGATAAGGTCGATCACGTACGGCGGCGGCAGGATGATGAAGTAGAGGGATTACAATCGGCGGACCGGGGGGAGGCCAGCCCTTCCTCCGAAGCCTTGATTGTCGTGTAGATAAGCGATGAGCTTTCTGCGCGGGACACGTCACAATGTGAATGCTCCGGCCGGGTCCCCCCCTCCATATCTCCCTGATTTGTCCTTCTTATATGTCCTCTCAAGAACCAGGCTATTTCACATGTCAACGGGTCTCTCGGTGTAGGAGCCATAATCCGGCTGCACGGGCACGTACGTCTCATTCATCAAGGGAGAGGACATGATAAAATCGGCCGTTGCCCGGTTGCAGGCTATGGGCACGTTGTATAGAACTGCGATCCGCAACAACGCCTTCACATCTACGTCGTGAGGATGGGGCTGCATCGGATCCCATAGAAATATGACCGCGTCGATCTTGCCATCAGTGATCATGGCGCCCAGTTGCTGGTCTCCGCCCAGCGGCCCTGACTTCAATCGCTCTACTTGATATTCGAATTGCTCTTCTGCAAGCCTTTTTTGGATCACTTCCTCAATCAGTCTCCCCGTTGTGCCGGTGCATACGAGTTTGTGCCTCACCAACGACCTGTAATTATATTCGAACCATTCGATTAAATCCCTCTTGCGGTTATCGTGTGCCACAAGAGCAATCGTCTTTATTGACTCCATGTTGTCTCCTCTCTTCCGTATTCTTCGCGCGCAGCTGCCCGGTCGGAAGATCCGGGCGTTCAAAGGTACGGATCTCACGTCTCGCGCAGGACGGGAAGATAGATATTGAACGCCGCGCTACCCTGTTGCCTCAAGACCCGGACTGAGCCGTTGTATCCGAGGATAACCGAGCGGATAACGCGGAACGCCCGTCGCAGGCTCTTTCTCGCCATATGGTTAGCGCCCGAGCAGGATCGATCGACATCCTTAGAACTGACCGAAAGGA
This sequence comes from Syntrophorhabdales bacterium, assembly GCA_049521495.1. Classification (GTDB taxonomy): domain Bacteria; phylum Desulfobacterota; class Syntrophorhabdia; order Syntrophorhabdales; family WCHB1-27; genus CAWEPK01. The sequence continues at coordinate 10,591 of JBEKOT010000039.1, forward strand.
GAGCACATCCACCTCCGCTACTTTTCAGAAGGGCGTTCTCTATCGGCAGCATTTTAACCAGCATCGTCACGGTGCCTCCCTTTCGGATAATCTCACTCCCGTACGCGACAAGAGTTTCAAGAGCCCGGCCCATATCTTCCCGGTCCGCCATGACTCGTACGTCCCGGTCCGCCGGTATTGCTTGAAGCTTCACCTTTTTCTCAACGGTTCCCTGCATGGCCTGCATCACGTCCCGGATGAGGTCGTTGACGTTCAGACCGCCGGCTCGTCTTCCGCCAAGGAGGTCCTTTCCCGGCCTTTTCTCCGCGTGTGAGAGCATACTACATTCATGTAATCGGGTCATCTGTTTTCGTCTCCGTGCGAACCGTTTTTTGATATCCTGTCGCCGCTCTCGACACCCTTTCAAGGTGACGGCGTAAATCTGCAGCGATTCTTGTAGGCATTTCCATCCCCCCCGAAAACTGCGGCTCCTCGTCGCGATGACGAAGCATCTCGAAGTGCTCCGTTGAGTTTTTGGCGGTTTCAGGCTTTGTAATCTTAGTATGTTCATTCATAACCTTCTCCTGGTCTTACTTCGTTTCTCGCACCCCCGGAAAGGCTCTGCGGTGTGCAATTTTGTCCCTATTGACCTGTTTACGGACTGACGTCCCGGTGAGCTGCGTTGGCGAAAAGCTCTTGCCAAGGCCCGGGCCGAAGAACTAGAACAGTGCGGGAGGTCCCCGATATGCGTGGCTGAAAAGAGTCGGTGATTCCCTGCAGACCACTCTGCCCGGACATAAGAGGTAGACTGCCGTCCCACAGCCCTGGAGGGCAAACTGGTGTGGGATTGCGGCAACAGGGTCAGTATCGCACTGGCACGTCCGCAACTCTTCGTCAGATCGGGGCGTCTCGGCCGCTCTGACCTTGGCCGCCGCAAAAAGGACCAGCAATGTGAGAAGGAGGGCGACAATCCGGGTTTGATTACTGCTCGGTATCGTGGCAGACATGATTATAATCCTTTAAATCAGCCCTCGGGGGCTCCATTGTGAGAGAGCAAACTGCGTGCCGGGGGAGTCTGTAATGCAACCACACGAAAAGACTCCCCATATCCGGACAGTGCCCTCTCCGACCGGACACGGAAATGTCGAGGACCAACATCGTGCGCGGACAAAAATGTCGAGTACCGGTTCATTGCCGTCATCGTCGAAGGCGAGCCCCCACTGAAAAATCGGGCAGGCTTGCGCTTATCCTCCAATATTAGTCTTGTTCTGTACCAGGTCAATAGGGCAGTCTCGGTAAAGAGACGTACGAGGGTTATTCTCATCTGTTCTGTCAGTCTTTCTTAGTAGAATTATGGTCCCTGAATGTTAAGCGCGCATGAAGTGCCGGTTAGCATTCAGAAAATTCGGTTATCTGGAGCGCAGTGACGCTTTATAGCCGAGCCGATGCTCGGCGGCACGTGAGGTCATATCGAAAGGCAAGGTGCCTACCGGTCTCTGTTGGCCGGTAAATTGTCCTGGCGCGACCTGTGCCCTCTATGGTTAATTCCGCGCCAATTCCATTCCCACTTCCCGGCTATTGACACGATACTGTATCGTACCAATTATCATTTAGGAGGTATATATGAGCTTTGTCGAAGATATGTTCAAGGGCAATCTGGGAACCGGCCTAGCTATCGGGCTCGGTACCCTCATTCTCGGTCCCGTGATCATCCCTGTTATCGGGGGCATTGTGAAGCCGGTGGCCAAGGCTGCAATCAAGGGCGGGATCCTCCTTTACGAAGCAGGAAGAAAGGGAGTATCCGAAGCGGGAGAGTCTCTTTCTGACCTCGTCGCCGAGGCCCGGAGCGAAATCGAGAGCCAGGGAAGGCCCATCGAGGAAAAGACGCCCGGGCACCCGGCTGGGACTCCTCATGAGGTAGCGTAAACACCTCGGACAGGATCGAAAGAGCCTTAAGCGCCGTGGGTTGCTTCACACATTTCTCAGGTTGACGGTTGCGTCCGTTCCTACGGTCTATCCTGCGCCATAGTGTACTCAACCCGGCACTGCTCCGTAACTTTACGAGTACCATCCTCGGGCCTCGCACAGTCTTTGTTGTTCATGATGAGAGACGACCAATGCCAGGTGCCAGGAAGCGGGGCCGGATCTCATCACGCTGAACCGATCCTTGAGCCTTTGGTCTCAATTGATTGAGGACGTCGGATGGCGGTTGTCTTTGTCCACCGTCCCTACGGCGTCTGATAGATAGACCAGCCCCGGCTAAGCCGATGAAGCTGCGTCCCGGGCAGACTATCAAACCGGCCCGGTCGGTCGGGCATCGGAAGAAGGCGGGGTAACGCCGGGCTCCCACTTGAGCAAACGGCTGGAATTCAGCATGATGCCGAGGGTATGGAGGACATGGATGAGACCGGCCGTGATGGGGCTTATACGGCCGGCGGCCCCGAGGACAATGCCGACCGCGTTCGTGGAAACGGCCAGCCAGAAATTCTGCTCGATGACCCGCAGGGTCTGATGGCTCAACTGCCTTAAGGTAGCTATCCCTCCGAGGTCGCTCGCGACGAGCGCGATATCGGAGGCTTCTATCGCCGCCTCGGCGCTGCCCGCGCCCATGGCTACCGAGACATCGGCCCTCGACAGGGCCAGGGCGTCATTCACGCCGTCCCCCACCATGACGACGCTTCGACCCTCTGCGCGCAGTCTCTCGACGTAGCGGGCCTTCTCTTCCGGCAGCAACTGCGCCGCGTAGTCGTCAAGGCCAAGCGTCTCGGAAACGGCGCGGGCGACCGGCTCTGTGTCTCCGGTTACGAGGTGCAGCGACGAAACCCGGTCCGTCCTGAGCCATGAAACGAGGCCCTCCGCGTCGGGACGGACCGGGTTCGTGACGGCGATTATGCCCTGGACCGTGTTGTTCTTCGCCACGAAGACAACCGTGTGGCCGGTGTCGGCGAGCTTCCCGGCCCTTGCCCGGAAGTAGCCGACGTCTATCCCCGCCTCCCTCATGAACTCCGCGTTCCCGACGAGGAACGAATCTGGGCCTATCCGGGTGCGCACCCCCCTGCCGAGCGCAAACTCGCTCACCCCGTGAGAGGCAGGGGCGATGCCGTGCCGACCCGCCTCTTCCACGATGGCCCTGGCCACAGGGTGCGGGTTGTGCAGCTCGGCGGAAGCGGCGAGCGCCAGGACCCGCCCGGTGTCCCGGCCGGGCGCGCGGTCGAGGACCTTGGCCACGCGCGGCGCTTCTACCGTCAACGTCCCGGTCTTGTCAAAGCAGAACGTATCCGCTTTACCTATCTTCTCGAGGTAGAGGCCGCCCTTGACGAGGCTTCTCTTCCGGGCGGCCGTTGCAAGCGCTGCTGTAACGGCGGTTTCTGCAGCAAGGACCGTCGCACAGGGGCAGGCAACGACAAGGAGCACCGTGAAGGCCCGGACGAACTGCCGCGTGAAAAGGAACGTGCCTGCGACTGCGAGTGCACCGAGGCCGGTTAGCCTTCTGGCAAGCACGTCGGCCCTCCGCTCCGCGGGGGCGCGGTTTGCCAGAGATTCCTCGACGAGGCGGAGCACGCGCCCGAGATACGTCTCCTCGCCTACCCGCTCTGCCCGGATTAAAAGCAGGCCCTGCCGGACGATTGTGCCCGCGTAGACCGTGTCACCCGCTTTACGGAGCTCCGCTTCCGCGCGCCCGGTGATCTGGGCCTCGTCCACAATGGCCTCCCCTTCGGCCACCGTGCCGTCAACGGAGATCCTCTCTCCCGTGTGGACCATGACCATGTTCCCCTGCCTGACCTTTTCGACCGGGACCTCGACCTCCGCGCCGTTCTCCAGGACGCAGGTCTTCTTCGCCGCCACCTGAACCGTCTGCCGGATGGCCCTGCGCGAACGGTCGGTCACGTAGTCCTCGAGGAGCATGCTCAGCTCCGTGACCCAGATGACCTCGAGCGCCGTGAGGGCCTTCCCCATGAAGACGCCCAGAATGCAGGTGCCGGCAAGGAATGGGAAGAGCGTCAGGCCCCGGCGCTCCCTGATGTCGTGGAGGGCGCGGCGAACGAGGGGAGCGGCGCCCACCAGGGCGGCTGCGCCGATAAGGCTCAAGGGGCCCTGGAAGGGCAAAGACTTGAAGAAGAGTCTCTGCGCCAGGCTAAAGGCGAATACGCCGGTGAGGGCGATAAACCACAACAGGCGGCCGAGGAGCGAGCGTTCAAGTCCAACCCGTCCTGCCCGGGGCTTCGCCGGTATGGCCGGGCGGGGCTCCGTTGCAGAAACGGCGTCGAGCCCGTGCGTCACAAGGGCGACGAGCGCGCCCGTACCGGTTTTCTCTGGGTCGTAGAAGAGGATAATGCTCCCCGTTAAGGGCCGGATGTCAGCCCTCACAACACCTGCCTGGCCGGAGAGCCATTCCTCAAGGGCCTGGAAGCGGCTTGCGATGGACCTCGGCGATCTTACCTTGAGCCGCAAGCGGCCGCGTGTGACGTTACAGACCGTCAGGTCGTTCTGCTCTGGTTGCATCGCGTATGCTCGGGCGGACACGCGCCCCCGTTATTCTTAATCTTGCGCTTCGGCTTTGAGAAGTCAAGGCATCCGAAACCTATCAGTCTCGCGCGCCCCCTTTGAAAAGATCAGCATGTGCAGCTCGCTCCGGCCCTCATTCGCATATGCCGGAACGAACCTCGCAAGCATTAAAAAAGGCGGTCCTATTCGAAGCGGAAGCGCCGGACGCCGACGACAAAGAAGATGAGCGCGAACCCGGCCAGCACGCCTACCTTGGGCATTACGTCGGTCAAGCCGTAGCCCCTGACGATGAGGTCCTGGTACGCGTCGAGGGCCCATGCATGGGGCGTGATCAGGCCTATGGTCTTCAGCGCCGGGGGCATGAGGAAGCGCGGGACGAAGCAGCCGCCGAGGGCGGAAAGCATAAGGAGGAGCAGGACCGTTAGGCTGCTTGCCTGCGCCTCCGTGCTGGCAAGGGCGGATATCAGAATGCCGAGCGAGGTGGCACAGGCCGCCAGGGCGAGGCTTGTTACCACAAGGCCGGAAGCCGAGCGGCCGAACACCATCTTGAAGAGCAGCGCCGAAGCAGCCATCATGATGGCAATCTGAAGGACGTTTATCAGATAATAGGGGATGAGCTTGCCTGCGAGCACGACGGACCTGCCTATCGGCGCCGCCACGAGCCTCGTGAAGGTGCCCTCCCGCTTTTCCCTGAGCACCGAAGTGGCAAGCAGACTCGCGATCCAGAAGACGCCGTAGATCGTGTACCCCGGCACGTTCTGCTGAAAGGAGTCGGGGAACCGCTCCATTTTCATGGCTTTCGGGGTCGTCTTCTCCACGGTGACGGCTTTGTCCTCGCCACTCGAAGAGCTGCGGGAGATGGAATCCTGGGCCTTCCTCTTGAACGCGTCCCGGCTGATGCCCACTTGGGTCATATCGTACTGGTCGAAAAGGTAGTCTATGCCCCTCGGCATCTGCGCGGTAAAGGCCGTCCGCTCGGTCATCCCCTGAATGGCACCGAGCACAGGTCCCGTCACAGAGGCGGGCGTGGCGGGGTCTACCATGAGGAGCACCTTTGTGGACGGCCGGTCCTTTTGCGCCGGACTCTGCTCCAGGACGGAAGAAAAATCAGGAGGAAAGATGACGGCAAGGGTCCTTCTCCCCTTCGTGATCAGCTCCTCTGCCTTTTTTCTCGTAATGGGGCTGCCCTCCCAGGCGGTCTCCACGGCTATCCCTGAAAGCCGGGACAGGTCCTCGATAACCCTCCCGGCCTCTTTCCCCGTATCTTCGTTGACCGCAAGTATTCTGATGGGCTTTCCGGACCCGAAGACACCGGCGAGGGCATAGCTCATGATGACGATAAAGAGGAAGGGTTGAAGGAAGATGAGGGCCATAGCCTTCGGGTCCTTGAAAAAGAGCTTCAGGTCTTTCCATGTAAGGGCAAATATCTGGTTTACCACCATCTTTTTCAATCGCGTAGCCTCCTTCCCGTCAGGTGGAGGAAAACCGTCTCCAGGTTCGGCTTGAGCAACTCCAGGGAAAGGATAGCGATGTTCTGCTCCTTGCAGACAGCGATCACCTTAAGGAGGCTCTCATCGACGCGGTGCGTCTCTAACTTCAGCCGCCCGTCGGGTGCCATAGTGGACCGTACGTCCATAGGCTGAAAGGGCTTCACTGCTGTTTCCGTTGACTCGGAGGGGATCCCGAGAAAGATAATGCCGTCTTTCGCGAGGCCGATCAACCCCTGCACCGTGTCGATGGCGAGGATCCTGCCGCCGTCCATGATGGCTACCCTGCCGCAGAGACGCTCCGCCTCTTCCATATAGTGCGTCGTATAGACGATGGCCATGCCTTCTTCATTGAGTCTTTCTATGTGCTCGAAGATGAAGTTGCGGGACTGGGGGTCTACGCCGACCGTGGGCTCGTCGAGGAAAAGGATACGGGGCTTGTGGATGAGCCCGGCCCCTATATTGAGCCGACGCTTCATGCCGCCTGAGAAGTTCCCGGCAGGCTCGTCGGCCCGGTCGGTAAGCTCCGTCAATTCCAGGACCTCGTTGACCCGACCCGCAAGAACAGCACCCGAGAGGCCGTAGATTCTGCCGATAAACGAAAGGTTGTCCCTGGCGCTCAAGGCCGGGTAGATAGCGAGGTCCTGGGGCACAAAACCGATGATCTTCTTAATTCCGGTCTTCTCGCGTTTGAGGTTGAGTCCTCCAACCTTCGCCTCACCTTCATCGAAGCCGAGGAGTGTGGAAAGGATCGAGATCGTCGTCGATTTTCCCGCTCCGTTGGGACCGAGGAGGCCGAATATCTCGCCCTCCGCCACGGAGAACGTGATGCCGGCGACGACGGTCTTGTCCCCGTACCTTTTTACGAGATTCTTCACGTCTATTACGGGTGGCTCCATGGATATCTTTATTATGCCCATAGTCCGGACAACCTGCAAATGATCTCCGCCCGTTACGGGCGAGACCAAACGTCGAGCGACAGAATGATAATGCCCATAACGACAAGAAAGTCGCTGACGACAGCACCCGCCAACTGGTGGTTTTCCACGTTCCACAATTTCTGAGGATAGCCAGGGGAAAGAAAGACCTCTCGGTTTAACACAACGTTTGCGGCAAGGTCACGACGACGAGACGGTTGCTTGCCGGATGGACAAGGGGTAACGTGGTGGCGCCGAAAAAGAGGACTTGACCCTGGAAAAGTGGATTCGCTTGTCTTAAATTCAAATCGTCAAGA
>JBEKOT010000040.1:0-16807 GCA_049521495.1 Syntrophorhabdales bacterium
TCTACCCCAAAACCTTGAACAAAAAAAGCTTGACATTTCATTTCATACTCAGAATAATGAGTGTAGTTCAATGGCATTTATTACCCTGCGTTACGGCATAAGACTGCGATCATCGTGGTTGCGGGACATGAGACAAAATGAATTACATTCACACTGAACGTCAGTCATCGGAGGGACAAACGACGTTTCAGGAATTTTGACGAGATTTACACCAATCTGCGGGCTACGCAAGGGGCAGGAAGAAGACATTTGGACGAAAAGCGGGAGTAGTGCGGGCTATTGGTTGTCCGATAGAGCTCAAGGAGGGTAAAGATGCGAAGACTACTTGTAATAATGATTGCGACCATTTTAGCGGTGCTGTGTGGTCAAGGGCTCCAGGCAAAGCCACTTATCATAGGCGTGGCGACGGACACAGAGATTCTCGATGGATTTGCGACGGTCCGTGGTTTGAGGCTGGCTGTCGAAGAGATAAACGCAGCAGGCGGTGTGAAGGTAGGGAACGAGAAGAGACCATTCAAACTGGAAATCATGGACACGCGCGACTGCGATGCAGGTGTGCCCGTGAGCGACGCATTGTTGGTCGTTGAAAAGGTCATCTTGGATAAAGGAGCCGATTTTATTATCGGTCCGAGCCGCTCGGAAGCAGCTCTGGCGACCCTGAGCCTTATATCCACGTACAAAAAGGTGTACCTTTCCACCTGCGGCGGTCTGAGCCCGAAGTTCAGCAGCACGATTGCGGAAAACTACGGCAAGTACAAGTACGCGTTCAGGATCACCGGGGAATCTGGTCATATGGTACAGGAAGCCGTCGATATGCTGAGCGGCATCAACGCCAAGTACGGGCTCAACCGGATGTTTATCATTGTGCAGGACGTGGCCTTTGCCAGGGCCGGGGCGGACATAGTCTCAGAAAAGCTGAAGGCCAAGGGGTGGGAGATCCTCGGCAACCAACGTTATCCTTCAGGGTCGACCGACTTCTCCGCGGCGTTGCTTAGGGCAAAAGATACCAAGGCACAGGTTCTCTTTATTATGGGAGACATGCCGGAACTGAGCATCCTCGTTAACCAGTGGAACGACCTGAAGGTCCCGGCCTTGCCTTTCGGGGACTACATGGGTCCCGCGATGGAGCCCAAGTTCTGGGAGGTGACCAAAGGCAGAGCGGCGTATACGGTGGTCAATCTCGTAAACGCAGGAAACGCGCCCTCGAATGCCACACCATGGACCATGAAGTTTTACAAAGCATACCAAAAGAAGTACGGGAACGAGCCTGAGGGCTACGGAACAGCGAGCGGATATATGGCCCCTTACATTCTCAAGGATGCCATTGAGCGCACTGGGTTCTTAGACCCCGACCGGCTGGTAGAAGCGCTGGAAAAGACAAGCATGATGGGAGTGTATGGCAGGATAAAGTTCGACCAGAAGTCCCATCAGATCGTTCCAAGCCTTGACCCTGAACAGGGGGCAGTAGGCACTATTTTCCAGTGGCAAGACGGGAAAAGAGTGGTTGTGTATCCTCCCAAGATCGCGATGGGCGAACTGAAGTTCCCACCGTGGATGATGGACTACTGGAAGATTAAGAAGTAATGACAAAAGCAGCGCTTGAAGTGCATACAGGACCGGAAAGCGTGCATAACCTGGGGACCACGTGGAGATTCTGATCTACGGCCTGGTAAACAGCATGCTCTTGGTCCTCATTGCGGTGGGCTTCGCTCTGGCATACAGCGTAAGCCGCGTTCCGAATTTCATGCATGGCGCGCTGTATGTCCTCACCGGTTATCTCGCATGGGTCTTCCTCAACCGCCTCGGTCTCGGTTACCTGCCCTCGGTTCTCTTCTCCATAGCCATCGTAACGTTTATCGGCTGGGTGGTTTACCGGGTGGCAGTGATACGCGTAAGAGGGATGCCGGTTTCCGAGATCATTGTTACTTTCGCCATCAGTTTGGCAGTGCTCGAGTTCTTACGGTGGCTGGGCCTTCGCGGTGCCACCTATGTGCTTCCGGCATTCTATATAAAGACGGTAACTCTAGCCGGGGTACCCATCGATTTCCAGCGCATCGCCGCCGTGATCGTCGCAACCGCAATTGTTCTGGTTCTCTGGATTTTTACCCACTACACCAAGATGGGGCTGGGGTTGCGGGGTATCGCCCAGAACGAGCGTGCCGCCCTGATGCTGGGTATCGATTCAGACCGGGCAGCCACGCTTGCCCTATCGCTCGGTTCGGCTCTGGCCGCTGTGGCCGGAATCACCATTATCCCCATGGGCAACATTAACGTCGCCACCGGGTATGATGTGCTCGTTTTCGCCATAGCTGTCTGTATCTGTGGAGGATTGGGTAGTTGGACGGGAACTATACTTGCAGCCTTTATCATCGGTTTTGCTCAAACAATAGTTGTCTATCTTATAGCTCCACACCTTGCCATGGTCGTCGCCCTGGCCGCAGTGATTCTGATTCTGATCTTTAAACCATCCGGTCTTTTTGGTCGACAAAAAGAGTTGGAGGAGAGGGTGTGAATGACAGAAGAGGTAACTCGGCGTAAAGAGCGAATTGACCGCGGGATCAAAGTTCGCTCCGACACAGTCTACGCGGTCTCTTCCTGGAAAGAAATCTTTTTCTTGCTGGCGCCGAGAGCCGGCTTGATTATCGCACTGGCCGTCGCTCCTTTCGTTGTGCCGAGCCTATACTGGCAGAGGGTCATCTGCATCATGGGGGTCTATGCCCTTCTCGCTATCGGGTTCGACTTCCTCGCGCATTTTGTTGGCCTGGTGAGCCTTGGCGGTGCGCTTTTCATAGGGGTCGGCGCTTATGTCTCGGGATGCCTCAACCATTATTTTGGCTTCCCGCCCGTGCTCACGATCTGCATTGCAACCATAGGCGGCGCCTTTATCTGCACCCTGATTCTCTTGCCCACCCTGCCTCTGAGAGGTGTCTACTTCGCCATTATCACCTTTACTTACCCGATCATGGCCGAGCGAATCATAGTCGCCGCCAACATCCTAGGTGGTACGGACGGTATTCCCGGCTTGGACGTGCTCTCCAACACGTGGGTCAATCAATACTCGATCCTCGCAATCGTTCTCCTCTCTCTGTTCGGACTTCGCAGGCTTGTGAACGAGGATATCGGGGTTGTGTTTCGGGGAGTAAAAGACAATGATCAGGCGATCAGGGCGTCAGGTTTGAGCGTGATCTATTATAAATCGATAGCGGTATTCCTTTCTGCAATGATGGGGTGTTTTGGAGGTGCTTACCTGGCTCACCTTTACGGTTGGGTCGGCACGTCTTTATTTTCGTTGGATTTTTCGGTCTTTCCGCTGGTGGCCACCGTAGTGGGCGGTCCCGGCACGTTGGCCGGCCCCCTCCTCGGATGCATGATCTTGGTTCCCATCTCGGAAATGCTTCGTGCCTTCGGTGCGCTGCGCATCGTTATCTATTCGCTCATCATGGTCGTCTTTATCCTCTTCTGGAGCGAAGGCTTGCTAAATTGGGCAAGACGGAAGTACGAGCAGTTTGAACGTTGGGTGAGAGTCTGACAATGGAAGAGGCGTTGCTTCAGGTCCGAAACCTGATCAAGTCGTTCGGAGGGGTGAGAGCTGTGAGCAACGTGAGCTTTGATCTCCGTAAGGGTGAGGTTCTGGGGGTCATAGGGCCGAACGGCTCAGGAAAAACGACTCTCCTCAATCTTATCACCGGTTTCGTTCCCAAGGACCACGGCAAGGTCGTTTTCGATAATAAAGAGATTACGAAGGCGCCGGCCCATAAAATAAGTAACTTGGGCCTGGTCCGGACCTTCCAGATAGTCAGACCTTACGTATCGATGCCCACTTTCAAGAATCTGATTCCCCCGCTCTTTTCTCCCCGCGTTAAACGAAGCGCAAGAGGGAGACTGGGCGACAGAGATGCTGTCGCAATTGACGTGTTGGAGGACGTGGGCTTTGAGCGAGATGCCTATGTGCCATACAAGCTTGCAGGTAGCCTTCCGCTTGGATACCTTAAGCGGCTGGAGCTTGCCCGATGTCTCGCAATGAAGCCTTTGGCAATCTGCTGCGATGAAGTGTTCTCGGGACTGAGCATGGCCGAGATTGCAAGCCTGCTCCCTCTCGTAGAAAGGCTGCAGGCGGACGGCATCACCCTTATCATGGTCGAGCACAGGCTGAGAGAGCTCTTCCGGGTGGCTAACAAGATACTGGTTATGAACTTCGGGGAGAACATTGCTGAAGGCGCACCAGCCGAGGTTATGAAGGATCAGAAAGTGAGAAGGGCATACCTCGGGGAGGAGGTCAAGTTGTGACACTCGAAGCAACGGCGCTGCTGTCAGTCAAAGATCTGCTCGTTTTTTATGAAAATGCAATTGCTGTCAACAATGTCAGTCTTGAATGCCACAGAGGCAAGATAACAGGGATTTTTGGCTCGAACAGTGCAGGGAAATCAACATTGATGTGGACCATCTCAGGAATTATCACCGACATGAAAAAGAAAGAACAGATGAAAGGCGGCGAGAGGATCATTTGGTACGGCGAGATGACATTTGCTGGAAACGATATTCTCTCTCTTAAGGCGAGTGAGAAGGCAAAAAAAGGCATTATACTCTGCCCGGAAAGGCGGCTCATTTTTGCCGAGAGCAATGTCTTGGAAAACCTGAAGATTGGAGGTTATCTCGCAACGCGCAGACAGGAACGAACTACATTGGATTACGTATTCACGCTTTTCCCTGAGCTGAAACGGCTCAAGAGGCGGCAGGGCGGATTCCTGAGCGGCGGGGAACAACAAATGCTCGCTATCGGCCGTGCCCTTATGGCTCAGCCGACGTTGCTCCTTTTGGACGAGCCCCTTCTTGGCCTTGCCCCGTCAGTAGAGGTACGGTTGGCTCGGGCGATCAGGGAGATAAACAGAGACCTCGGCATCACTGTGCTAGTAACGGAGCAGTATGCTCGGCCGATTATTCCTATTGTCGACTACTGCTACGTACTGGAAAACGGCGGCGCCGTGTTTGCTGGCACCCCTGATGAATTCAGAAACAGCCCCGACGCAATGAATGCATACTTTGGCGGACTGTACGAGGCCGAGGAGCCGATATGAAGGGGTATCAGTCAGTAGACGAGCAGGTCATAAACGGATTCGAGCGCATCGCCGAGCATTTTCCGGATGACACAGCCATTATTTTCCTCGGTAAGAAATTTTCCTATGCTGAACTGAGAGAGATGATCTACCGGTTCGCGACAGCGTTGAACGATCTGGGCATCAAAGACAACGACAAGGTCGCCATCTATCTGCCGAACTGTCCTCAGTGGCTCGCTGCCTACCTGGGAGCCCAAAAGATCGGCGCCATCCCGGTACCCATTTCTCCGATCTATACACCTTATGAGCTGAAATACTTGCTTAACGATTCCGCAGCGGAGACTATTATATGCCAGGATACCAACTACGGATATGTGAAAGAAGTCTTTCCTGATACACCGCTCAAGAGGGCGATCATCACGAATCTCATTGAGCTTCTCCCATGGGCTCGAAGAATGGTGGGGAGGCTATTTGACAGGGTGCCCCACGGCGTGGTGCTGAAGGGTGAACAGGTCTTCTCCTTCAAGGACCTCGTAAACAGATATCCCGCCACTCCCCCGTCCGTCGCTATCAGTCCGAGAGAACACTTGGCTTATATACTTTATACAGGTGGAACGACGGGCGTGCCGAAGGGTGTGCCCGGAACCCATAGCGGCATGGTTTCCTACATTCTTGATCTCTATGATGCCATCGAACCGTACATTTCTGAAGGAAAGGAAGTGCTGATTCTCGTCAACCCTCTGTTTCACATTATGGGTAAGGGGACGCTTATGGGGATTGCTCTCTCCATAGGGAATCCCACCGTTATCATGCCGCTGCCGCTGGTAGACGCCATCCTCGAAGCAATCCAGAGGTATAAAGCTACCTTACTCCTCGGTGTCCCCACGCTCTACCGCATGATCCTTGAGTGCGATCGGCTGGATATGTATGACCTATCTTCTCTACGACATTGCTGGAGCGGAGGAGACGTGCTCCCAGTGGAGGTGTTTACTCGGTTTCGAAAGTTCACTAAATTCCCAATTCGACAGGTGTACGGCTCCACGGAGACCGGCCATCTCACGTTTGGCACGACATCGAAGGAGATAACGGCTACCAGCCTTGGCAAGCTTTTCCCTTCGAGGAAGGGCAAGGTCGTGAACAGCGATACGCTCGAGGATGTCCCCAGGGGGGAGGTAGGAGAGCTGCTCGTGTCTTCGTCATTCTTGCGTCCCTACCACAACAACCACGAGGAAACCGAGCGCTCCTTCATAGAGATAGATGGCGTCATGTGGTACCGAGTAGGTGACTATGTCAAGATGGATGACGATGGGGAGCTCTACTATGTGGACAGGACGGCGGACATAATTAAACACAAGGGATACAGAGTCTCCGCCTCGGAGATCGAGGCCGTGCTGCAGGACCATCCTGCGGTTATAGGAGCCTGCGTGGTCGGCGTGCCCGATCCCAAAGTGGGTGAACGTATCAAGGCGATCGTGGTCCTAAAGGAGGATGCGCGGGGCGTCGGTTCACAGGAGCTCAGCGCTTTCTGCCGGGAAAGGCTGGCTCCCTATAAGATACCTCAGTACGTGGAGTTCAGAGACATGCTTCCGAAATCGAAGGTAGGAAAGCTGCTGAGGCGCGAATTGAGGGCCGAGGAACGGCGAAAATCAGAAAAGACCGGGGGTTAATAGCAGGGGACGCCACTGTCCCTAAGCGATCCTATGAGTGAGAGATGGACATTATCGAGCTCGACAGAAACCGGCTGCCGGAGATAGAAGATTTGTGGAAAGAGTTGAATTCCTATCACAGTCAACGGTCGTCGAACTTTAAGCAGTACTTCGACACACTTACCTTTCAGGGCAGGATTAAACAGTTGCTGTATAAGGAAAATTTGTCCCTATTTGTCAGTTCAGACGCAGACTTGTATGTCGGCTATTGTGTCGTTACGGCGGAGAGGAACAAAGGTGAGATAGACTCGATCTATGTAAAGGCAAGCCACCGCGGTCAAGGGATCGGGCATGAGCTGATGACACGGGCTATGGAGTGGCTTCGTATGCATGACTGTCCTGAAATAGTTATCTGTGTGGCCCAAGGCAACGAAGCGGTTCTGAGCTTCTACGAAAAGTACGGTTTTAGCAAACGCTATACAGTCATGGGGAAGAGAGACGTAGTTTACCGGTAACACACAAATGAATTCAATTCGTTTTGTGAATATGTGACTTTTTGCGTACCAAAAAGTGCTTGACAAGCCGCGCCATATGAGTAAGAATGAATGATATTCAAATTATGTTTCTCTTTGAGGAAGGCTGTGATAGAAATGGAACAGGAGGTTCAGGTGCCATATTCCTTGAAAACCTGGAACGAGTTCAAGAATTACCAGAGCACCTGCTACAGGAACTATCTATATGCTTCCGAAGGCCTTCGCTGCATGGGCTCCACCTGGAGTGTGCTGGCTCCCCTTAAAGGGCTGGGTGAGGATGTGTTAGTAATAGGCGGCGAGCCGCACGCCGCATCGACGGCAGGGACATTCCCCGAGGAGAGCCGTGAGGATATTTCAGCCGCCGAGGTCGCAGGTTTAGGCTTTCACTCGTGTAGTTACCTGAAACTGTTCGTTGGGGAAGTGGTCCGCGACAAGATAGCCATTACTGATGGAACGATCAAGGAGGGATATCCTAAACCTGACTTGATCTGGACCACGCACTTGTGCAGCCAGCACTCAAAATGGTACCAGGAAGTTTCAAGGCGTCTGGGTGGCATACCTATGTACGCAATAGATATGATCGGCGGGGGGAATGCGGAGAAAGACCCCAAAATTGTAAAATATGTGTGCGACCAGATAGAGGAGGGAATACGCTGGCTCGAGAGGGTAACCGGCAGGGAGTTTTCGGATGAGTTGTTCATCAAGGCAGCCAGGAACGAGATCAAGGTCTTGGTACTGTGGGGTAATATATGTGCACTGAACAGGCGTGCACCCGCGCCGTTGGATGAGCGCCGGCTTATAGCCCTATTCCCGCCGGCCATGGTGGACAGGACAACCGATGAAACCGTCCGGATATATGAGGCATTGCTTAAAGAAGTGAGACACATGGTTGAGACCGGACAGAGCGTGGCTCCGGATCAACGCTTCAGGATAGTCTATTTTGGAATAGCGCATACTTACGGCCATCCGGAAATTGCGAGAATCCTTAGAGACGCCGGAGCCGAGATTGTAGCGTCAGTCTATACTTTTGGCACGGCCGGCAATTTCAGGGGATTTGTAAATGGAAACTGGTCATGGGACCCCCTGGATCCTGCATGGGTAGACGAACTGGATCTGTCCAGCAGAAGAGATGCCATATCTGCGCTTGTTAAGATAGCCCTGGGTTGGCCTACCTGGCAAGGGGTAAGGTCCTACTGGGCACTTGAACAGATGGCCAGGGCAATGGTAACGGAATATAGAGCAGACGGGCTTTTGTTGGCGCCTTCCCGTAGTTGTGAAACCGACTTTCGGAACGGTTACATAGGGATGCAGCGCATTTTCAAAAACGAAATCCCGACCGTAGAATACGATACCGACCAGGTAGATGTCCGAAAAATGGATTTACCGGGTTCCCAGCGGAAAACAGAGTTGTTCGTGCATCTCATGGAAGCCCATAGGAAAGGAGTGCATGACAGATGATGGAGAAGGGCTCTGACACGATAATCGAACGTTTTCGCCACATAACCGAGAAAGCACATGAATACGCAAAATCCCTTAGCCAGGGGAAAGAGCAGCTCGTAGCCGGATATATGTGCACTCATGTTCCCGAGGAAATTCTATACGCAGCCGGGATTATACCGGTGAGAATTCTTAGCTCCCATGTTTCACAAGCAATGACGAGGAGCTATATGCATGAAACATACTGCTCTTTTTCGCATGATTGCGCATACCAGGGGCTCCAGCACAATTATGATTTCTTAGACTTGATCGTCACGAGCAGCAGTTGCATACATATGGGCGAAGCGTTTAATATCTGGGTCAGGTTTGCAGGATTCCAGCAAAAAAGCTATCTCATACCGTTCCCTCACATCATGCAGACTAAACCCGCTGGTGGGTTTGTGGCGGAGTCTTTCGGGGAGTTTAAACAATTCATCGAGAAGCTTACGAACAAATCTATAACAGATAATGACCTCGAGAGGGCGATTAAAGTTTATAATCAAACCAGAAGACTCCTTAAACGACTTTGGGAGTTCCTACGGCTCGATAACCCGCCTATAACGGGACCGGAAGTCGCGACCGTGACTTTGGCTTCCCAGCTTATGGACAAGCAAGAATGCAATCAAATGCTGGAGCAACTTCTTCAGAGATTGGAAACCAAGCCTGGCAAGGCGGCGTCAGGGGTAAGGCTGATGGTAACGGGAGGTGCTTGTGACGACATGGGAATTTTTGATCTAATTGAACATCTGAACTACAGCGCAAACCTGATCTTCGTTGATTCGTGTACGGCAGCCAGGTACTTCTGGTTTGAGGTGCCCGAGGATAGACCCGATAAGCTTAAAGCGATCGCTGAGGGGTACCTCGGTAGAATTCCATGTCCTGCAAAAGACAATGTTCCAGGTACCGGAGAGAGAAAAAGGTTCAGGTTCATTCAACAGTTCATCGAGGACTTCAAGCCGGATGGCGTAGTGTTTATCTATCAGAGATTTTGCAGCCCTCAACCGAACGACGTTGTGGCGTTGAAGCCTATCCTGCACAAGTTGGGAATTCCGTCGACGGAGCTAGAGCTTGATACGACCATACCAATAACTCAATTTGGGACACAGCTGGAAGCCCTTGTAGAAATAATAACGCGGGTGGCGCCATGAATACGGGAAAAGTTATGGCTGGACTGGATATAGGCCATGTCAATACGAAGGCCATGATCATGAGGGGACAAGAGATCCTCGGGTATTGCACAGTACCCACAGGATTTGATGTCGTCGCTGCCGCTCAAATAGCACTAAATCAGGCTTCCGACGGTGTCGGGATCTCACGCGGTCAACTGGCCGGAATCGTGTCTACCGGAATATTTAGAGATATGATCAAGGTACCGCCCCTGAACGTAACGAGAACCGTACCCGAATATGTAGCGGATGCCAAAGGGGCCTTGTTCCTTAATAAGAATTCTAGAACTGTTGTCGATATCGGCGGGAATGTACATAAAGCTATCCGTTACGACCAAAACGGCAATCTTCTGGACGTTATTCAAAATGATAAATGTGCCGACGGCTTGGGCATTTTTTACACTACCATGGCCAAAGCCATGGGATTAAGCGAGCAGGAAATGTCCGAATTGGCGCTCAAATCCACCAAGGATGTACCTATTGCTATTCAATGCGCCTTATCGGCTGAATCAGAAGCTATCGATTTGATGTGTCAAGGCGTGGACATCGCGGATGTAGCAAATGCCGTCTTGAAATTGATAGGTGAACGGGTTGCTGCTATGTGCACATGTATGTCCCTCACAAAAGAGATCGTGGTGGCTGGAGGATTAGCCAAATCTGAAGCTCTTCTCAAGCGCCTCCCGAGTTTAATAGAACAAGACGTGAGCGTATTGAACCTTCCGGAATATGCAGGTGCAATAGGTGCGGTGATCAGCTATGAAGGCTGATTATCGTGAGCATGCTTCAATGAGCTAACAGCTAGATTGCACGGGGGCCAAGATGATAGCAGCCGGAGTAGATATTGGGGCAGTGAGCTCAAAAGCCGTGATACTGCAGGACGGACAACCATATGCATTTTCTCTGGTTGCAACCCGTACACCCGAAGAATCCGCTTTTAGGGCCATGAACGCGGCGTTAGGTCAAATCGATCTAAAGTTAGAGAATATCGATTACATAGCGGCGACCGGTCGTGGGAGGACGCAGGTCCCGTTTGCACGCATAACTGTATCGGAAATTGCGTGCGGCGCGGCAGGGGCGGTACACATCTGGGGCCCATCCGTGCGTACGGTGCTCGATGCCGGAGGTGAAGGCTGCAAGGTAATTCAGTGCACGGAAAAGGGAAGAGCAACCGCTTTCCTTTGGAACGACAAGTGTGCTGCCGGTATTGGACGCTCTATGGAAGCATTTGCCGACCTGGTTAAGAAAGAAGTAACAGAGATTGGGAAGATCGCCCTTCAGTCCGATAAGTTCCCAAAGATAGGTGACTTTTGCTCAGTGTATGCTCAATCCGAAGCTCTGGATCTAATTCGAAGCAAAGTACCGGTGGAACAGATAATAGCAGCTTACCACTATGCCATGGCTAAGAGAATCGCAACATTAGTAGCCAGATCGGGTGTGAATAAGGATTTCGTAATCATTGGAGGACTGGCCAAGAATCCAGGAATAATAGATCGGGTGGAAAGTATCCTGAAGGTAAGCAGGTTGGCTCCTAAGCCCGAATGGGACCCTGCGTTAACGGCAGCTTTAGGCGCAGCTCTATTTGCGGATTCTTTCTATAGGCGACAATCTGACACATCAACCACGGCAGGGGTAAGCCAGGCTTGCTTAACATATCCGATCTAATGTAGACTAAAAAAATCCACTCGTATCATGTCCAAGAAGGTCACTAGAAGAGAATCGATCATTCAGGCGGCCATCGAAGTCTTTAGCAAGAAAGGCTTCCAGGCGGCCGGCATCTCGGAAATCGCGCAAACGGCCGGTATCGCCGATGGCACCATCTATCAGTATTTCAAGAACAAAGAAGACCTCTTCTTTTCTATCCCTATTGAGAAAACGAACGAATTCCGCAGTCAAGCGGAATTACATCTGGAAGGGATCACGGGGGCTTTCAACAAGATCCGAAAATTCGTCTGGTACTTTCTTTATTTCTTTAAAACCAACCCGGAGTATGGAAGGCTGTTGATGCTCGAGATGCGGGTGAACAAGAGTTTCGTCAAGACGGAAACATACGACTTTCTGAAGCAATCGGTACGCTCAGTATTGGATATCATTATAGAAGGGCAGAAGGAGGGTGTCATTAGAACAGATGTGGATATCTATATTCTGCGCCATCTGGTTTTAGGCATTCTCGAACACATGGTGAGCCGTTGGCTCCTCAAAGACACAAAATACGATATACTGGAACACTATCAAGAAGTGAGCCGGATACTTGTCGATGCAATGAAAAATCAAACATAAAAGCCTCCGTTGCCGTTACCATGAAGGGGAGGATGTGTGCCAGATCCAGTATAACTACCTGGACGACCAGTATCAGGCAGGCAGCGCGGGGCTCACCTACGCGGCATCGAGAGGTATCGGGGTAGCGGTCATGGAGCCTCTCCGGGGAGGAAAGCTGGCGAAGCTACCGTCCGAGGTGCAGCTCCTCTTCGACTCCTCACCAGAAAAGAGGGCGCCTGCCGAGTGGGGACTCCGCTGGGTGTGGAACCACCCCGAGGTAGACTCCGGTGCTCTCCATGGCGACATGCGTTATGAAGTGCTCTTTCAGCCATGCTTTGAGGGGGAGAAGGTCGTTTGTCACGGTGCTGTACGTCCTGATTTCTTTTTTAATACCTGTTCCCATGACGCACGCCACCACGCTGTGCTTATGCACATCAAGACCGGCACCCCTCTCAATCACAATGTCCATGATAACCCCCTTTGTTGGAATACTTGCCTCTGCAGGCATACTACCCCGAGCGGGCCTTGAGGGCAATTTTCATGCTTATCTGTGCCGGTGCGCCGGCATGGGGGAGGAAGCTATACGTGATGCAAGATCTGTTGCCTCTACCCACGACCTCTACCTACCTACGAAGTGCCAGGAGAAAGCCACAAGCGGACCTACTCGCCGAGTGCCTTCCTGATCGTCCTGGCGATCTCCCTCTTCATCAGGGGCTTCATCGCAAAAGCCTTGATACCTGCTGTCCTGGCTTTGTCGGCATCGACCACATAGCTGAAACCGGTAACCATAATGATCGGCATATCGGGCCGGAGGGTGAGGATCTCTTTCGCAAGCTCAACGCCAGTCAGTTCGGGCATGGTCTGGTCGGTAATGACAAGATCGAATCCTGACGGGTCCAGCCTGAAAAGCGCAAGGGCCTCCGTGCTGCTCATCCTGGATGTCACCTCGTAGCCCAATTCCGCGAGGATGTCTTCACCCATCTCCACGAGGGCTTCTTCGTCATCGATGAAGAGAATTCGCTCGGAGCCTGTGGGAAGCTCGTCGTCACTGACCTCATCGGTTTCGAGTTCTCCTGTAATCTTTGGGAAGTATACCGTGAAGGTGGACCCCCTGCCCAGTTCGCTCTCGGCGGTAATATACCCGTTGGAGTGCTTCACAATGCCGTGGACGACGGAAAGGCCGAGACCTGTGCCTTCTCCCACCTTTTTTGTCGTGAAAAAGGGATCGAATATCTTGTCCATGATGTCGGGAGACATGCCGGTGCCAGTATCGCGGACAGTCAGTTTTACATAAAGGCCAGGCCTGATCCCATCGGGGTTTCCATCCAACGCCGAAACGCTGAAATCATTCAGACCGATGTCCAGACTTCCCCCTTTTTCCCGCATCGCATAGGCGGCATTGGTGCAGAGGTTTATCAGCACCTGCTGTATTTGGGTAGGGTCTCCGAGTATCAGGTAAGATTCACTTACGGTATTGACCTTGATGCTGATCGTTGTTGGCGTGGTCGCCCGAATAAGATTAACAGTCTCCTTTACGATACTGCTCAAGTTTAAGGGTTTTTTCTCCTGCTCGGCCTTTCTGCTGAAGGCGAGCATCTGCCGCACCAGGTCTCGGCCCCGCAAGGAAGACTCCATAACCCTCTTCAGGTGATGTGCCTCTCGGCTCTCTTTAGGAACGTGGTCCGCTAGAAGTTCCGTGAAGCCGATGATGGCCGCAAGGATGTTGTTGAAGTCGTGGGCGATACCGCCGCTCAATGTCCCCAGGGCCTCCATCTTCTGCGCCTGGCGGAGCTGGGCCTCGACTCGCTCCCGCTCCTCTGTCTCCTCCTTGAGCCTGTCATAGGCCTGCTGGAGTTCTGTGGTCCTTTCCTTGACGCGCATCTCCAGTTCATTGTGGGCCTTGCGAAGCGCCTCCTCGGCGCGTCTGCGCTCGGTGATGTCCTCTCCCGAACTGAGGCTACCGGTGATGTTGTCCGCTTCGTCCCTTAAGACCGTATTATGCCATGCAATGATTTTTTCCTCTCCCTGTTTTGTCAGGACGGGGTTTTCGTAGGATTCGACCTTTTCGAGATCTCCGTTTATCAATTTTTTAAAAACATGGGCCAATTCATCCCTGGTCCGCTCTGGCAGGCAGGTAGTGAACCAGTCCTTTCCCAGGAGTTCCCCTTCTTCATAACCCAGGAGCCGGTTCCCCTTTCTGTTCATTAACGTAACGCGACCTTCTCTGTCGAGGACCACAAGGAGGACCCCAGCTATGTTCATGTATTCCCTGATCCTGTCCCGCTCCCCGCGAAGCTCCTCCTGGGCACGCCGAAGCTCCTCCTCGGATTGCTTGCGCTTGGTGATATCGCGGAAAACGAGCACGACGCCCGTGGTCTTGCCCTCCCTGTCTCTTATGGGAGCGCCGCTATCGTCGATAGGAATCTCTATCCCATCTTTTTTTACGAGGATCGTATGATTGGCGAGACCCACAACCATTCCTTCCCGGAGTACCTTGGCGACGGGGTTCTCGACTGCGCTGCGAGAGTGCTCGTTGATGATGTTGAAGACCTCCATTACCGGTTTCCTCGAAGCCTCGTCGAGGGCCCAGCCGGTCAATTCCTCAGCCACGGCGTTCATGAACGTAATCCTGCCCCCAACGTCCGTGGCAATGACCGCATCGCCGATGCTCGCCAGGGTGGTGGCATAGCGCTGCTCGCTCTCTCCCAACTGAGCAGTGCGTTTCGCTACGCGCTGCTCAAGGGTCTCATTCAACTCCTTCAACCCCTCTTCCGCCTTTCTTCGTTCGGCGACTTCCATCGAAAGGTTCGCGTAGGAATCCCCCAAGGAATGCCCCATCCTGTTGAAGGCGCGGGCAAGCCGCCCCACCTCATCTTCGGTCTCCGGGGCCTGGAAATCCAGCCGGCCGGCCGCGATCTGCCCTGTCGCCGCCTCTAGCGAGTGCAGGGGATACACGATGGCCTTGTAAAGTCGCGAAGACGCAAAGAAAAGTACTACAAGAAGAAGTATGATGAGCCCGAGGATGAGGAAAAAGGCCTTCGTCTGGATGGCGTCTATCTCCTCCGTATTCTTTCTGTCGAGGAGGTAGCCATTGTATTCCATCTCCTGGTTTTTTGCGATGAGCTGGGTGACAAGCCTTTCCTTTGATTCCAGCCTTAACTGCCTAAGGGGTGCGGGCGTCGTGCCCTCGCCTTCGTAGCTTGCCACCAGTTTCTCGAATATCCTTTTTGTACTCGCCTGCGTCTCCTTTAGCCTCTCGATAACGTCTCTCTCGGAGCTATCGTAAGAGGTTTGCGACAGGAGTCTCGCCAGCGAATCGTATCGTTCCAGCCATTGTCTTTTGAAGAGCTCCTCTGGGTCGGCGGCATAGGCCCGCGCCAGGATGGTGAGCTGGGCGGCACCCCGGGATATTTCGTCGGATATCTTGCGCTTGTCGACAGCCCCCTTCATCTCGTGCATGCTCACGAGAAAGCACGCGATGATAACGAGAGTGAAGGAGATCAGGACTATCCCGGTTCCTCTGAGCCTCTTTTTTATTGTCATAGGCATTCCCATCAATGGATGATTCCGACCGCTTCTGGCTTCACCGCCTCCAAGCCTTGCCGATACACCAGGGAGAGGTAATCGGGCATATCTATTCCCCGGTCCCCCCTCTCCTGCACCCATCGCGTCTCATCCACCATCAAAAGCAGGAGATTCTGCGGCAGCCTCACGTCGAACCGATCCTGGCGCCACATCTGTGCGACCTCGTCCGACCCGAGACCAAGCTTCCTTTGGAGTATCGCTTTGGCGGCCTCCGGGTGGGTTTTCACAAACGCCTCCGCCTGTATGAGGGCCCTGAGGAGCTTCTTCACCGTCTCCGGCCTTGCCTTCAAAAACTCGTCCTTTGAGGCCAGCACCCAGTAGAAATCCTGCTCGGCCTGAACGGGCCAGCTTATCGCCTGTGTCCCGAGTCGCCTCTTAATGTCAAACAAATAGGGGCTAAAGCCGACCACCGCATCGACGGTCCCTTTCGACAGGGCCCCGGCCATTTCTTCCAGCCCGAGATCGACGGTATGAACCGCGGAAAGGGGCAAATCGTTGAAGGCAAGGAAGGTGCCCAAAAAGAATTCCCCAGCGCTTCGGGGCAAGACGCCGATCTTTTTCCCTTTGAGGTCGGCAGGCCGCTCGATGCCGTGGTCCTTTCTTGCCACCAGCTCGCCGTTGTTCGCCGCCGCGATCGTCCCGAAGATATTCACGTCTTCCTTGTTCAGGAAGTGGTTGACAAAAACGAATTCCGCGGCCGCGGCGACGTCGACCGCGCCTTTTGCCAGGGCCGCCGCCGCAGTGGCTCCTGACGGGTAGTCTTTGAGCGTCACCTTCAGTCTTTGGTGCCTGAAATATCCCTGTTCGTACGCCACATAGATAAGTGTCGAATCGTCACTGACGGGTATACCCAGGGTAAGCTCCTCAGGCTTGCCAATATGGACAGCGTGGTCCCGTAAAGCCCAGACAAGAACTACGATGCCCAGAAGCACAACAATGGCTGCCAGTAGTGCCGTTCGTGGAATCTTCACCTGTTACACACCCCTCCGCTGGCGTTGATCGTGCAGTGTGCGCCGAATTAAAGGGGAAGCGGATTTCTCAGAATGTCGTAGTATACCGGATCGTTTATCGCCTGTAAAGGGCCGCCTCCC
>JBEKOT010000041.1:0-16687 GCA_049521495.1 Syntrophorhabdales bacterium
TTCGCAGGGGCGCTATCGAAGAAAAAGGCGACGAAAGGAATTTTCATCACCACTTCCACATTCACGAAAGACGCTCTTGCCTCTATGCGCGAGTATTCTTCTCGCATAATCCTGATTGACGGTAGTACTCTTGCAGACTACATGATTGACCATGGCGTCGGTGTATCTGTGGCGTCTACTTATGAGATTAAGAAGATTGATCTCGATTTTTTTGAGGGGGAAATCTGAAAACCGTACGGCGACGATTCATCGCAATCGATGTGGGCGGGTGCACCCAATCGCCCAAATGATTGAAGCGAGATCATTTAAGGGCAAATGTGGCTGCTGAGATTGACTAAGGGAGGAATACAAAAGAATGATTGAACGCTATACACGCAAAGAGATGGCCGCGATCTGGACCGAGGAGAAGAAGCTTCGCACGTGGCTCTCCATAGAGATCGCCATTTGCGAGGCTTGGGTCGAGCTTGGCGTCATCCCCAGGGACGACCTGGCGGTTATCAAGGAAAGGGCCGCTGTTGACGCGCGAAGGGCGGCCGAGATAGAGAAGGAGACGAGGCACGACGTGGTGGCCTTCATCCAGGCCGTCTCCGAATCCGTCGGCCCGGCTTCGAAGTGGGTCCACCTTGGCGTCACGTCCTCCGACATTCTCGACACCTCCTTTTCGATTCTCCTGAAAGAGTCCGCAGACATTCTGGTGGAAGACGTGAAGGGCCTCATGGCCGTGCTCAAGGATAAGGCGCAAACTTATAAGCTGACGCCTATGATGG
Source organism: Syntrophorhabdales bacterium (assembly GCA_049521495.1). Lineage (GTDB taxonomy): Bacteria > Desulfobacterota > Syntrophorhabdia > Syntrophorhabdales > WCHB1-27 > CAWEPK01. The sequence continues at coordinate 768 of JBEKOT010000041.1, forward strand.
GAAGGACTCACGGCATACATGCCGAGCCGATCACTTTCGGCCTGAAAATGGCCCATTTTTATGACGAGATGAGGCGAAACCTGGAAAGGCTGAGCTCTGCCAGGGCGCGAGTCGCATGCGGCAAGATATCGGGCGCTGTAGGCACTTACGCCCACGTTCCGCCCTTCGTGGAAGAGTATGTGTGCAGGAAGCTGGGGCTCGCACCCGCCCCTATCTCATCGCAGATCATCCCGCGCGACTACTATGCCGAGTTTTTCACTACCCTCGCGATCATCGGCTCGTCGCTGGAGAAGATGGCCACTGAAGTGCGCCACCTTCAGAGAACCGAGGTAGGCGAAGCCGAAGAGTCTTTCCAGGCGGGCCAGACAGGTTCTTCTGCCATGCCCCACAAGCGGAACCCGATCGGCTCGGAGAACATCTCCGGACTGGCGCGCCTGCTGCGGGGCTACGCCTTATCTGCAATGGAGAACATCCCCCTGTGGCACGAGCGGGACATCAGCCACTCTTCCGTAGAGAGGGTGATCGGCCCCGACGCCACCATACTGCTCGACTATATGCTCTCCCGGACCGCGGGCATCTTTCGGAACCTCGTTGTCTATCCGGACCGCATGGAGGAGAACATCGCGCTCAGCGGCGGGCTTTACCATTCCGAGGCCGTACTGCTCAGCCTCATCAAAAAGGGACTTACAAGGCAGGAGGCGTACAAGATCACCCAGTCCATCGCCATGGCCTGTTTTCGCGACCACCTCAATTTCGTCGAGTGCCTGAAGAAAGACGAGGGGGTGAGGAAGCTCCTGACCGAGGAAGAGATCGCACGGATTACGGACGACAGCCACTACTTCGAGCACGTGGAGACCATATTCGCGCGGGTCTTCGGGTCCGCCCCTTCATCCTCCCCTTGAAGCCTTAAGCTGGAGCGGTCTAAAGGCGAAAAGATATTGAGATGGCCTTTTTGTCCGATATCCGTTCCTGCTTTGAATTTGTGGGACGCGAAAAGCTGACCTTGGATGCGGCGCGAATCGCCGGCCTGCCCCTCGACCAGGCATCGTCATCATGCCGGGCATTCCTCTATGCGGTGCTCGAGCTCAACCGCGGAAAGCTGAAGCGCGCCATGGGCTTCATCAAACAGGCGAGGGAGCAGGCGGACGCCATCGACGAGCTGGCCTATGTGCTCCACGTTGAAGCCGTTCTCCTGTCGCTCATGGGAGATTGGAGGCGGGCAATCGCGAGACAGTTGAGGTGCGTCCAGATCTGCAAGCTTACCGGAAACAAGCATCTCGGCTGCGACGCCCTCCTGCACCTTTCGTCTCTTTACCTGAAGCTTGGCGAGCCCGCCGTGGCAGAGGTCTACGAGAAGGAGGCGGCGCTCATGATGCCCCGAGACGGCCGCCGGGTGTGATGCCGGGTTTTACCTGCCGAAGGACTTTATGAACTTAAGCCTTATGTCGTAGAGCACGTTGTCGAGGAGGCTCTCCTCCTCTTTGGTGAGATTCCCTTTCGTTTTCTCCTTCAGCATCTCTATAATGCTTATCGTCTGCTTCGCGAGCTGAAGGTTTACCTCTTTCTTGTTCGTTATGGGATCCGGCAGCTCCCCCAGGTGGACCAGGGCCGATGTCGAGAGGGAGAGGACGAATGTGGAAAAGCCGAATTCATAGAGAAGCTCGTTGTCCGACCAACGCTGTTCCTTGCCCGCCTCTGCGTCGGCCTTCGACCGCTCCTTTTTTTCCCCCTTATCCGCTGAGACCGCTTTCTCTTCTTCCATCGTACCTCCTAGAGTAAGGTGTCGAGTTTAATGGGGAGGAAAAAAAGGTCTTCGTTCCTCTTCACCTGATAGAGAATATAATTCCTTCTCAAACCTTCGACCATAAGCGCGTTGAACCTGTCCCTGTCCGGTACTTCCGCATTGTTGATCCTGACGATCACGTCGCCGGCCCGGATCCCGTATCGCTCGCCGAGCCCGCCCTTCATCACCTTCGTCACCACCACGCCCTTCTGCTGTCTCAGCTTGAACTTGAGCCGCGCGTAGCCCTCGATGTTAGCTACGCGGACGCCGCACAGGCGCTCGTCGAGGGGTGAAGGCACGTACTGGGCGCTCTTCGCGGTATCGTTGATAACCAGCGTTGCACTCCCCCGCACGAACTTGAGCCGGCCCGCTCCGTTGAGGCTTCTGTTCCTGAATACGTTCTGGAACTTCATCCCCTCCCTGATCCTCATGTTGTCGATCTCGATGATCCTGTCGCCCACCCTCATGCCGTCCGCTTCAGCGGGGCTTCCGGGGATCACCCCGTCCACGTAAAGGTACTGACCGCTATCGTCATACCTTCTATCGACAAAGAGACCGAATATGGGGCGTCTGGCCGCATGCTCCAGAAACTCCGAGAGCATGGCCAGCACGTCTCCGATGGGGATGGCGAAACCGATCCCCTTGCCTTCCTCGTATACGGCTGTGACGATGCCGAGGAGGTTTCCATCGCTGTCGAGGAGCGCACCGCCCGAGTTGCCCGGGTTGATGGCCGCGTCCGTCTGTATGAGGGTCGTATAGACCCTGTCGTTGATCTTGACGTTCCTTCTCAGGGCGCTCACCACTCCCACAGTGACGGAGGTGGGCAGGTCGTAAGGGTTCCCTATGACGACGGCCGTTTCACCCACTCTTGCGTTCCCTCTGCACGTCTTCATAAAGGGAAACTCCCTCTTTGCGTCCTCGACCTTCAGGAGAGCGATGTCGATCTCAGGGTCTGCGGCGATGACATGGGCCTCGTACTCCTGGCGGTTGACGAATTTGACGCGAATGGTCGTTGCCTTGGAGATGAGATGCTCGTTCGTAACTATGATCCCTTTCGGGTCGAGGACGACGCCCGATCCGATGTTCTCCACGGTTTCCGAATTGTCCTCCGCCTCGGAAAGAAAGAACCGCCTGAACAGGCTGGTGCTCCTGGCCTCGCTTCCCCTTTTTGCCGCCTCCTCGGTCTTTATGTTGACGATCGCCTTGCTCGCAGCATCGACCACCGACACCAGCCTGTCCTCGCTCGCGGCAAGGAGGTGGGGGAAGAAAAGAATGAGCGCGGTAGCGGGGATAAGAAGTCTTTTCATCTTGAATGTCGGGGAATGAGTTAGTACCAGTCTTCTTCGACCTTCTTCTTTTTCTTGAGGACCCTCAGCGCCTCGTCCAGTATTATTGTGGCGATCTCGTCCTTCGAAAGCCTGGGCACTTGCTTCACCTCGCCGGCCGGACCCATGATCGTCACCTCGTTTTCATCCGAGCCGAAGCCTATGCCGCTCTTCGACACGTCGTTGGCCACGATGAGATCAAGGTTTTTCTTCTTCAGTTTTTCCGCGGCGTGCTCGACAACGTGGTCCGTCTCGGCGGCGAAGCCGACCAGGATCCGGTCACCCTTTGCCCGCCCCAGTTCCTCCAGTATGTCGGGGTTTTCGGCCAGCGTGAGGGTAATCTCGTTCTGACCGCTTTTCTTCTTGATCTTCTCGCAGCTTTCTTCCTTGCACATGTAATCCGCGACGGCAGCGGCTTTGATGATCACGGTTGCCCCTTGCTGCTCGGCCATTACGGCCGCCCTCATCTCTCTTGCAGTCACCACGTTTATGACCTTGATGTCGCTTCTCGGCGGCGGCAGCGCAGTTGTCCCGGTGACGAGGACGACTTCAGCTCCCCTCCTTTTCGCTATCTTCGCCAGGGCGTAGCCCATCTTTCCCGAAGAGCGGTTCGTGATGCAGCGCACGGGGTCTATGGCTTCCGCGGTGGGGCCGGCGGTGACGAGGACCCTCTCGCCCGCGAAATCCTTCTTGGTGAATATGTCTTCCATCTTTTCCACTATGTCCTCGATGGCCGGCAATCTCCCCTTTCCCTGCCACCCGCAGGCCAGGTCACCGGAGGCCGGCTCCATGAACTGGAACCCGTTATCCTTCAGCTTTTCTATATTCGCCTGGACGATGCTGCTCTCCCACATTTTAGTATTCATCGAAGGGACGAATAGGACGGGCACCGTGGTCGCCATGACCATAGTAGTCAGAAAATCGTCCGCTATGCCGCTCGCTATCTTTCCGATGATATTAGCCGTCGCCGGCGCTATAACGAGCTGGTCCGCAATGTCAGCCAGTGCGATGTGGCCTATCTTGCCGCCCGTGAAAAGCTGGAACATCTCATTCGTGACCGGGTTGCCCGAGAGGGTCTGGAAGGTCAGGGGAGTTACGAATTCCATTGCATTTTTCGTCATTACCACATGGACATTGGAGCCGTGCCTCGTCAGTTCCCTTACCAGGTCGGCGATCTTGTAAGCGGCGATCCCACCGGTTATGCCGATAATGATCTCCTTTTTATCGAGCATTGTAAACATTGGAGAAGCCAGCCTCTTCAGATGTTCAGACCTACCCTGCGCACCATCCTGGTGAATAGGTTTGCCTTAGGCACGTACGCCGGTGAGACGATGTCGACCCTGCCCACCACCTCGTTGTCCAGTTGGAAAAGCAGCTCCCCGAGCTTCTGTCCCTGCTTTACCTCGCCCTTCACGGAAGGAGGCAGGCTGACAACCCGTTTTATATCCTTCCTCCGCTCCCGGAGCAGCGTAAGGTTCAGGTCGGCTGCTACTACGCCCTTCAGCTTCCTGTACCTGCCGTCTGCCAGCACTACCTCTTTGTTGACCTGGTCGCCCTTCTTCGCGACGCTGATCACTGCGTATTCGCTGAAGTATTTCTTCAGCTTCTCCAGGGCCAGGTTGTCCCGGCCTCTTGCCGTGGGGCTGCCCATGACCACGACTATAAACCTGATATCGCCCTTCTTTGCAGTGGCCACTACGTTATAGCCCGTGCTTCTGTAGTAGCCCGTCTTAAGGCCGTCCACCTCTCCCATCCTCGAAAGGAGCTTATTGTGGTTGTTGAGCTTGAAAGTCCCTCCCCTGAATTCTCCCGTCTTTGCCGAAGTCCACTCGATTATCTTCGGGTATTTCAGGGTCTCCCGCGCCAGCGTCGCCATATCGTAGCAGGAAGTAACGTCCTCCTTCTGGTCCTTCGAGGGCGGAAGGCCGTGGACCGAATAGAATTCCGTATCGTTCATGCCGAGGGCTTTTGCCTTGTCGTTCATGAGGTCCACGAAGCTCCGGCTCGTCCCCGCGACGAGCTCGCTCACAGCATAGGCAGCGTCGTTTGCCGAGGCGATCACGACGGCCCTCATCATGTCTTCCAGGGTAAACACCTCGCCCTCTTTCAGATAGACCTGGCTGCCCCCGATCTTCGAGGCCTCCCTGGACACCGGCACCTTGTCGGTCAGGTGGATCTCTCCTTTTGCGATCCTTTCAAGGACGAGGCAGGCGGTCATCAGCTTTGCCATGCTTGCGGGGGCCCTTTTTTCGTGCATGTTCTGCTCTTCGAGTATTTTCCCTGAATTAGCTTCCATTATGAGGTAGGCCTTGCAGGGCTCCTCATCCTTCGTGGCGCTTGCGGCAGGGGCGGCACTGCGCCTCTTGGCTGCCGCCGGCTTTGGGAAAGCAAAGTCGGCCGAGAGAAGCAAACAACAGGTTGCGACTAAGATGACAAGATGTGCGGCGAGATGTCTTTTCATGCTTCTCCTCTACTTCCCAAGCATTTTATCCGTGAAGGCCTTTATAAGATCGATGGGAAGCGGGAATACAATGGTCGAATTCTTCTCCGTCGATATCTCGATCAGTGTCTGCAGGTAGCGGAGCTGGAGCGCCATGGGGTTCTTGGAGAGTATATCCGAGGCCTCCGAAAGCTTTGTCGCCGCCTGGAATTCGCCCTCGGCGCTGATGATCTTTGCCCGTCTTTCGCGCTCTGCCTCGGCCTGGCGCGCGATGGCCCGCTGCATCTCCTGGGGAAGGTCCACGTTCTTGACCTCTACGTTCGATACCTTTATCCCCCAGGGTTCCGTATGGGTGTCCAGTATCTCCTGCAGCCGCTCGTTGATCTTTTCCCGCTTCGAGAGGAGTTCGTCAAGCTCTGCCTGGCCGAGCACGCTTCTGAGCGTCGTCTGCGAGAGCTGGCTCGTGGCGTAGAGGTAGTTCTCCACGTCTATGATCGCCTTCATGGGGTCGATGACCCGGAAATAGACGACCGCGTTCACCTTGATCGATACGTTGTCCCTCGTGATGACGTCCTGGGCGGGCACGTCGTGGACGACGGTCCTCAGACTCACCTTCACCATCCTGTCTATGATCGGAATGAGGATGATGAGGCCGGGCCCTTTAGGCCTGGCGAGCACGCGTCCGAGGCGAAAGATGACGCCCCGCTCGTACTCGTTCAATATCTTGATCGCCATGGCGAGAAAGATGACCACCAGCGCTATGACAAAGAAATAGATAGGCATTATGCTCCTCCCTCTTTTTTGACCCTCAGCGTCATTCCGTCCACTGCGACAACCCTCACACGCTCGCCCGGGGCTACGGGCTCTTCGCTTCGCGCATCCCAAAGCTCCCCATGCACGAAGACCTTACCCGAAGGGGCAAGATCGGTCCGCGCCGTCCCCGTCTCGCCCAGGAGCCCCTCCCGGCCGGTTTTCACCTTTGATAACTGGGCTTTTAGCGCATATGATATCATACCGAGGAAGAATATTATAGTTAGTATGGCGACCCCCAGTATTGACTGCCAGGACAGGGAAAGCCAGCTCGCGGGAAGGTCTATGAGCATGATAGAGCCTATCACAATGGATATGACGCCCGCAATGCTGAGCAGGCCGTAGCTGGCCACCTTGAGCTCGAGGACAAAGAAGATGATGCCGAGGACGATGAGAAAAAGGCCCGCGTAGCTTATAGGGATCGTCTGGAACGCGTAAAAGGCCAGGATAAGGCATATCCCGCCGACGACGCCTGGAAAGATCGCCCCGGGCGAGTATATCTCAAAAAGTATGCCGTAAAAGCCTATCATCATGAGGAGATAGGCTATGTTAGGGTCGCTTATGTACGAAAGCAGCGTGTACTTGAAAGGGGTCTCGATCTCAACTACCTTTGCGCCCCGCGTGGCAAGGCGCTCTTTCTTGCCGCCCGCCTCTACGACCTTCCCGTTCACCTTAGAGAGCAGCTCGCCCACGCTGGGTGCTACGACGTCTATAACATGTTCTTTCAGGGCTTCGTCCGCCGTGACGGAGACGCTCTCCCGGACAGCCCTGCCCGCCCATTCCGCGTTCCGCCCGCGCTTTTCCGCCAGACTCCGCGCGTAGGCCTGTGCGTCCTGCACGACCTTCGCCATCATTTCCTTGTCCATCTTCTCTTTGCCGATGGTTACCGGATGGGCCGCCCCTACGTTCGTGCCGGGGGCCATGGCAGCCACGTGGGCGGCGATGAGAATGATCGTGCCTGCCGAAGCGGCCCTCGCTCCTGACGGATAGACGTAAACGATCACGGGCAGCGGGGCCTCCATGATCGATTTGACTATCTCCCTCATGGACGTGTCGAGGCCGCCCGGAGTATCGAGCAGGATAAGAAGCGCCTGGGCCCTGCTGTCGCCCGCATGTCTTATGGAGTCCGAAATGAACTCTGCCACAGGGGGGCTGATTATGCTGTGGACCTTAATCTCCTGGACTTCGGTCGCACCGAGCGCTTTTGCCGATGCCACTACCGTGAGATGCGCACAGAGAAGGAAAAGGAGAAGCCTCTTCATTTTGCGAACTTCTTCTTCAGGGCCTCCTCGACGACTTTCGGCACGCATCCCTTGACGGGCCCGCCGAAGCTTGCCACCTCTTTTATCGTCCTCGAGCTCACGAAGAAGTAGTCCTTACTGGTCATCATGAAGACCGTGTCCATCCCGACGTTCAGGTTCCTGTTCATGGACGCCATCTGGAACTCGTATTCGAAATCGCTCATCGCCCGCAGCCCCCGGATAACGAACCTGGCATTTACCTTCTTGACATAGTCGACGAGAAGGCCCTCGAAGCTGTCTATCATGACCCTTCCGTTATTCTTTATCGACTGCCGGATGAGCTCTTTGCGCTCCTCGACGGTGAAGAGACCTTTCTTTTCGATATTGTAAGCAATAGCTATAATCACCTTATCGAAGAGCTCGAGCCCTCTCGCCAGGATGTCCAGATGGCCGTTCGTGATAGGGTCGAAAGAACCGGGGTATATGCCGATCCGTTTTCCTTTCATCGAGAAGGCTCCTCTTTGCCGGGGCATGTTATCACCGTCAGGACCGTGTCGCCGTACTTCCTGGTCCTCACACCGTATCCCCCTTCGGTGGGGCAAGGGGGCGCCTCCCTTTTCGAATGCTCTATAACGAAGATCGAATGGCCGGAGCAAAACCCGTTCCCTTTCATAAGCTCCATCAACAACGCGACATAGCCCATTTCATAAGGAGGGTCGGCGAAAATCAGATCGAAATGCCTCCCCTGCTTACGGAGCATGGGCACGGCATATCTTACATCCATATTGACGACAAGGCAATCTTTATCTAAGGCGAGGTTCTTGAGGTTGGCCGCCAGCAGCGAGGCCGTCTTCCCGTCCTTCTCGACCGCGACGACGGAAGCCGCACCCCTGCTCAGGGCCTCCACTGCGAAGGACCCGGCCCCGGCAAAGAGGTCGAGTACAATGAAGCCCTCGATATCGCCCACAATGTCGAAGACGGCCTGCCTGGCCTTGGCTGACGTGTACCGGGTCCTTCCGTCACGGCCGGACGCGATCCGCCTGCCCTTGTGACTGCCCCCGGTAACCCTGATACCCGACATGTCGCTGCCCCGGGCCGGCCCATTCCCCGACCCACGGTAAGAGTGTGCGCTATTCGGGGCCTTTTGTCGAGCCCCCTCACCTTTTCTCGACAGCTTTCGTCCCCCCGGCACGGGCACCCTATTGTGCCGGTGCCGGGGGGACATTATGTTTGGTTATATCCGCCATAAAGGAGGCTTTATGAAGAAATTAAGCCCTTTGCTCGTTTTATCGATCGTTCTGTGCCTATCCGTGTTCGCTCCCTCCGCCCTTGCCCAATACGCCTATCCCTACGACCAATACCAGTCGTACGATCCATACTCGCGACCGTATGAGGAGTACTACTATCCGAACGACGGCTACTACTTCCCTTACGACGAGTATGACTACTACCCTGAATTCTACTATCCGGGCTTTTACGGAGGATTCGGCTCTCCCCGCGGCGAGCGTTCCGAGCGCTTCGGTGGCGGCGAGCGCGGTGGGCACTTGGAGCACGGAGAACACGGCGAGCGGGGTGAGCACGGCGGCCGTTAGAGCCCTTTCATGTTGACACAGCCTCGAGAGGGAATTACAGTCCTTTGGAGCGGTTCTCATTTCCCAAGGAGGTTGCGGCATGTTCAGACCAACAAGGATTCTTGCTCCGACCGATTTTTCCGAGCACTCCGACAGGGCATTGGCTGAGGCTTTCGACCTGGCGCGGCAGTACAAGGCAAAAGTATATGTCCTGCACGTAGTCCGCGAGGACATCCATCATTGCGCCGGGGACTACTGCCTGAGCGACGACCTTCTCGCCCAACTCGAGAAGAACATGTTAGCCGGGGCCGACCAAAGCATTCAGAAGCAGTTGGCGAAGTTCCCCCAGGCCGGGGAAGTGGAGGTGGCAAGCGAGGTAAGGAAGGGCTTTCCAGGGGAGGAAATCCTGAAGGTGCAGGAAGAGAAAGCGATAGACCTCATCGTTATATCGGCCCTGGGAAGAACCGGATTTGCCAGGTTCTTCGTCGGCAGCGTGACGAACCATGTGGTGAAGGACGCGAAGTGCCCCGTCCTGCTGCTTAAGTAGCCGGTTCCTACCGGGCGGGGCAACCGCTTCAGCGGGCCTCGCGAGTCTTCGGGCGGCGTCTCTCACGCAGGAAGCCTGTGACGCCGGGCAGCACCGATATGATGATGATCGCGAAGATCACGAGGGTGAAGTTTTGCCTGACCAATTGGATGTTGCCGAAGAAATAGCCGCCCATCGTGAAGATTAGAACCCAGCATATGTTGCCGGCGACGCTGTAGAGAAGGAACCGGCCGTAGCGCATTGTGCCGACGCCAGCGACGAAAGGCGCGAAGGTCCTGATGATGGGCACGAACCGCGCTATGATTACCGTCTTCCCACCGTACTTGACGTAAAAATCATGGGTCCTGTTCAGGTACTCCTTGTTGAGGAGCCGCGAGCTGGCGCTCGAAAAGACCCTTGGTCCGGCAGCACGGCCTATCCAGTAGTTGGAGGAGTCGCCCATCATTGCGGCCAAGGGCAGGGAGATAACGAGCCAGCCCACGTCGAGCGACCCCAGACCGGCGAACGCACCGGCCGCGAAGAGGAGGGAATCGCCCGGCAGGAACGGGGTTGCCACGAGCCCCGTCTCGCAAAAGACGACTATGCAGAGGAGGAGGTGGGTATGGGGGCCGTAACTCTGTATAACTAAACCGAGGTGCCTGTCCAGATGTATAATGATGTCGAAGGCGTATCTGATGACTTCCATAATTTCCTCAGCCCCGATGCCGGCATCCGACACACCCGGCTATGAACGATCTTCTTTCAGGCTCCTCCTGTTGTCTATGGCGCTCTTGATGGTAAGGGAGTCGATATAGACGATATCGCCGCCGATGGGTATGCCCGAGGCGATGCGGCTGATCTTCAGGTTGAAGGATTTCGTCATCTCCACTATGTAGTGGGCGGTGGTGTTGCCCTCTATGGTGGGGTTCGTGGCGATGATCAGCTCCCGTATGCTCTCTTTGGCAATGCGCTCCCTCATCTCTGGGATCCTGATCTCGTTGGGACCGATCCCGTCTATGGGATTGATGACACCGTGGAGTATGTGATAGCGATAGACGCCTGGAAATGCCGCCTCTATCACCATCATGTGGGAGGGATCTTCGACAACGCAAAGAGTGTCGCGGGCGCGCTTTTCATCCCGGCATATGCGGCACGGGTCGATGTCGGTGATGTTGAAGCAGTTGGTGCAGAGCCTTATCCTCTCTTTCACCTCCGCGATGCTCCGGGCAAGCTCCGCTACGTATTCGGGTCTTGAATTCAAGAGGAAGAAAGCAAGCCTCGTCGCGGTCTTCCTCCCAATGCCGGGCAGCCTGGACAGGTGCTCTACTAACCGTTCGATGGGTTCAGGGTAGTACATTTACATACCGAAGGGAAGCTGCATGCCGCCCGTGATCTTTGCGAGCTCTTCCTTCCACAGGTTCTTCGACTTGCTCAGGCCCTCGTTTATTGCGGCAACGACGAGGTCTTCCAGCATGTCCTTGTCCCTTTCCTCCCATATCTCGTCCGAGATCTTCAGGGAGACAACGTCCTGCTTCCCGTTTACGACGCAGGTGACCATGCCGCCCCCGGACTGTCCCTCAACGACCCTCGTCTCCATCTCTTCTTGCAGCTTCTGGAACCTTTCCTGCATTTTTTTTGCCTGGTTCAAGATCTGCCCGAAACCCTTTGACATTGTTGCCTCCTTTTGACGCCGATCGGCAATTACCGGCGTCGCGCCATTACTCCTCGGCCTTGAAAAGCAGTTCCGCCTCCCTCATGTAATCGTCTATCGTGTCCACCTTCGCGTCAGGGCCGTCGACGAATTTGACGGTCATATCCCTTTCGAAAAACGCCGACGCGTGCTTCTTCAACTCGCCGACCATCGCGGCATCGCTCCTCAAGAAGGCGGACTGCTTATGGACGGCGACGACGAGCTTGTCCTCAACGGCCCTCATGTCTGCCGATGCGAGCATGCCGAAAAGCACCTTGCTCTTTTCTCTCAGATAGGAGACGAAATCGCCGGGAATCCCCGCCGGCTGGTATGCCTCGACCCGGTCCGTCTCGGGGCGCGGCCGCGCCGGGGGCGGTGCCCCCGAAGAGCGGGCCGCAGCGGAAGGGGGTGGCCCGTCGGAGGTCGCGCGGTTCCTGGGCGGACCCTGCGCCCCCGTTTCCTTCCCGGCCGCCGCCTCTATCATCGCCTCTACGTCCCTGAGCCTGGAGAGGTTGTAGAGGTTGATGTAGAGAATCTCCAGGGACACCCTGGGCAGCACTCCACGGACAAGGTCCTCGGTCTTGAGCATGTGGTGCACCATATTCTGTATCTCGTAGTACTCGACCGGCCTCAAAAGGGCGGTCGCCCTCTCGTACTCCTCGTCGTCCATGAATATAAAGGAGGGCTTGCCCTGCCAGAGCTTTATCATGAGGATGTCCCGGAGGAAGGAGAGGAGCGCTTTGTAGATTTGGTATGCGTCGTTTCCCTCTTCGAGGGTGCAGGCGATGAGGGCGAGCCCCTCTTTAGGGTCTTTCTCGACGATGCTCTTCACTATACCGTAGGCCACCTCCCTCTGCACCACCCCGATCACATCGATGACGTCTTTTTCGCTGATACGGGTGCCGCTGTAGGAGATCACCTGGTCGAGTATCGATTCGGCGTCTCTCAGGCCGCCGTCTGCCTCGCGGACTATGTAGTTGAGCGCCTTTTCTTCGCACTCGATTTCTTTCGAAAGGCAGATGCGGCGGAGCTGCTCCATGATCTGGGACTCCGATATCCTCCTGAAATCGAAACGCTGGCACCGCGATACTATGGTATAGGGGATCTTGTGGGATTCGGTAGTCGCCAGGACGAAGATGTTGTGGCCTGGCGGTTCCTCGAGGGTCTTAAGGAGCGCGTTGAACGCAAAGTCGGTAAGCATGTGCGCCTCGTCGATGATGTATACCTTGCGCCTTCCAACCATGGGCAGGTAACGCACTGTTTCCCGCAGCTCTCTTATCTCGTCTATGCCCCTGTTGGAGGCCGCGTCGATCTCGATGACATCGACGAACCCGCCGTTGTTTATAGCCTGGCACGCGTCACAGCGATCGCACGGCTCCTCCCTGACGCCTTCCGCACAGTTTACGGCTTTCGCGAGTATCCGCGCTACAGTGGTCTTGCCGACCCCCCTGGGCCCGGCGAAGAGGTAGGCATGGGCTATCCTGCCGCGCTTTATGGAGTTCTTGAGGGTTGTGACGATATGCGGCTGCCCGACCACGTCCTCGAACTTCCTGGGCCTCCATTCCCTTGCAATGACTCTATATTCTTCCTTATCTCTCATAGGAGCTTGCAGGCGAGTGCCTGCCGTTGCGTTGACGCCGCCTTCCTTCCCCTTATCATAATATCAAGGCCAGGCGACCTGCGGCACACGGAGAAGCCGCTACCGCTGCTTCCTTCCGGACCTGACGGGGTTCGCAGCCTTCACGTTGCGCAGGGCCCGGCCACCTTGAAGTCCAACACACTCGCCATTCGCGTCAAATGGCGGAGAGAGAGGGATTTGAACCCTCGGTGCCAGTTTTGGCCGGCACACACGATTTCCAGTCGTGCTCCTTCAGCCGCTCGGACATCTCTCCATCTTATCCCTGTTTTCTATAATAGCACAGCGGCCGGGCTTTCCACAAGCAGCCCGGCGGCCGCCTTTTCGCGCGTGCATGGGGGCCGGCCCGGGGCAGACACCCCGGGTCGGCAAGTACAGGACATTGGTGAAGAGTGCTTGCGTCGGCGGGTCCGGTGCGGCTTGAGAGGCGGCAACGTGGAGTCATATTGGATTTGTTGGTCAGCGGGTGGGAGGGGCTTTATATTTCTATAGGTCACGAAGTTGCCTATTCTATTACGGTAGGGGGAAGGTGGCGGTCTACCACGGGTACGGCGGGGCCGGTCGGAGTGGAACAGTCGCGGGCGGGGTCTGCTTCAACCTGCCCGCCGGGGGTCTATTTTGAACGGGGACGGGGGATGGCGGCGGCTGTTCATGGCAATCGTCGTGGCTCTCGGAATCCTTGCCAAATCAACGGCCCTCTTTGCAGGTCCGCCTTTCCGGACGGACGACCCCGAGACGGTGGACTACAAGCACTGGGAGTTTTATACGGCCACCCAATATGAGAACGACAGGGGACATCTATCGGGCACCGCTCCTCACTTAGAGGGGAATTACGGCTTGTTGCCGAACGTCCAGCTCCACCTCATAGTCCCCGACGCCTTCGACAGGCCCAAGGGCGGCCCTGCTCTTTTCGGCCCCGGCGATGTCGAGCTCGGGGTCAAATACCGGTTCGTCCAGGAGAGTGAGTATGTCCCCATGGTGGGCACTTTCCCGCTTCTGGAGGCGCCGACGGGCAGCAAGGCGAGGGGACTCGGGACGGGCCAGCCCCAGTTGTTCGTCCCCCTATGGCTCCAGAAGAGCCTGGGGCCGTGGACGAGCTACGGCGGAGGAGGATACTGGATCAACCCGGGGACGGGCAATCGGGACTACTGGTTTTTCGGCTGGCTCATCCAGCGCGATATAACCAAGTGGCTTACTACCGGCGCCGAGATATTCCACCGGACGCCGGTCACAACGGGCGGGCAGAGCGAGACGGGGTATAACATAGGGGCCATCGTCAATTTTACCGACGTTCACCACTTCATCTGTTCAGCGGGCACCGACATCCACGGACCGGCTAATTTCTTCTTCTACGCGGCTTATCTCATGACATGGGGCCCGCCGGAAAAAGGGGAGGAGAGGAAGGCGGCCAAATGAAGATCAAGAGTTCGGCAGGCGTTCTTGCTCTTTTCGTAATCCTGACTACCGGCTTCGGGGGATGCGCGCAAAAGCCGAAGCCGCCGCCCGCAACTTCAAACAGGCCGGGCGTGTTCACCGAGGTAGGAAATTCATCACGCCCTGCCGAAGGCATGGTAGACCTTACCGTGAAGGCCTCGGTGAAGACCCCTACGGCCGAACATTACCTCCTGGAGTCGAGGCCTGTCCCGCCAGGCGGCGGCTTTCCGTTCGAGCTGAACGTAGACGGCCAGGAAGTTATCTGGAAGGTAGAGGGGACAAGGGAGAACACGCCCGTCTACGGCTCTTCCGGCAGACTGCCGGAAGGGGGCGAGGGCATCAGGTACGTTCTCGAGAAGACGATCCGTCTGCCTGCAGGTCCGCACCATGTGGTCTTCGGCGTCCCCTACGATGACTACTACACCGGGGTGAAGGTTTCCCTGCAGGAGGACATGGGACACACGCTCCAGTTCGAGCCGGTCTATGCCATGGGCAGGAGGGGATACCGGACCTTCTTCCACGGCATAAGCAGGACCATGGTGTATCTTGACGGGGTCAGGATAAAGTAGACATGGGGGCGGCAACGGGTGAGGGCACGGCCGGGAGCCTGCGGGCAAAAGAAATAACGGGAAGGGCTCGACCCGCGAGGGTCTTCATGCTGGTTGTATGCAGGCAGTGATGCGATGAACTTACCGCTTGTCCTTCCGGTCCGGATAATGAAATAATAGTAGGACCGCCCCACAAAAAGGGAGGGGACTAAGTGGCGGCATTAGCGCTTTTCGACTTCGACGGGACGATCAGCTTCAGCGACAGCTTTGCCGGTTTCATCAAGTTTACTGTGGGCAGGACCAGGTTTTACCTCGGGGTCGCCCGTCTGACGCCGGTCGTCATAGGGTTCCTGCTTGGCTTCATCAGGGCCTCCCGCGCAAAGGAGCTAATGTCCGTCTATTTCTTCGGCGGCCGGGAAGCAGCGGAATTCGAGGCCCTCGCGTCGAGGTACTCCAGGGAGGAGCTGCCTAAGATCGTGAGGAAGGAGGCCCTCAAGAGGATTGCGTGGCACAAGGGGAAAGGGGACGCGGTTGTCGTCGTTTCCGCCTCCATCGACCTCGAAAGCTTCGACTACATCTATGCCTATGGGGATAACCCTGGAGACCGGGCCATGCTGGCTGTCGCGAATGAGGCGTACTATCGGTGGAGGCGCATCTGACAGCGGCGGGAGAACGTGTCCTGCGGCGGAGTACGCGAGGGTCGGTGCTAGACCGGAGGGCTGGCGCCCAGGTAGGCGGCTACGACCCCCGGATCGCACTTTATCTCTCCGGACGGCCCTTCCATCACGACCCTACCCGTCTCCAGAACGTAGGCCCTATCGGAGTGGTCGAGGGCCATGTGGGCGTTCTGCTCGACCAGCATGATGGATATGCCTTTTTCCCTGTTTATCTTCTCGATGAGAGCGAAGATCTCCCG
>JBEKOT010000042.1:0-16245 GCA_049521495.1 Syntrophorhabdales bacterium
AAGGCGCGGATCCCGTCCTCGTACAGTCGCGCGCAGAAATCCGGGTCCGACCTTTCGAAGGGCACCGGATGCACGTTCTCGGCCGGGATTGGGACCTGATCGAGGAGGGTGGCCTTGATCATGGCGAAGTTGCTACGGCTGTCCGCCGGAGGCACGAACCGCTCATCGGCAAGGAAGATATGGATTTTTTCCCAGTCGAAGGCGCCTTTGGCGTCCGCGATCTCCCTATACAGACCGGCCGGGGTTTCCCCCCCTGAGAGGGCAGCGGCAAAGGCCTGCCTTTCGGCTATGGCCGCCGACGAGATTTCCCGGAACTTTGAAGTCATACAGGAGAATAGCTCGGACGCCGATTCGAAGACGAGGACCGTCCGTCCCCGTGCCCAGGTTATGTGGTGAGCCACGACCTGCCTTCCTGCTCCATGAGCCTGTCAGCCTCCTCCGGGCCCCACGAGCCTGCCTTGTAGTTGGGAAAATCGGAGGGAGGGTTGCTTTCCCACCGCTCGTTGATCGGGTCGACCACCCCCCACATCTCCTCTATGGCGTCCTCCCTGACAAAGAGCGTGAGGTCTCCTTTCACCACATCGAGAAGGATGCGCTCGTAGTCGTCGAGGTGCCTCATCTTGAAGGCCTCCTTATAGCTGAAGTCCATGCGGACAGGGTAGAGCTGGTTCGACGAAAAGGGGTACTTGACGAAGAACCGCAAGGCAATATGCTCGTCCGGCTGAATGGTCAGGAAAAGGACGTTTGGCTCCAGGACGTCGCATTTCCTTCCGAATAGCCGCAACGGAAGCCTCTTGAACTGTATGCAAATCTCGGTGACGCGCTTCGGCAGCCTCTTGCCCGTCCTGAGGTAGAAAGGCACGCCGGCCCACCTCAGGTTGTCGATGAGGAACTTTCCGGTGAAGAAGGTGGGCGTCGTCGAAGCGGGGGAGACGTTCTGCTCCCCCCTGTATCCCGGAACCTCCTTCCCATCGACGACGCCCGGCCCGTACTGTCCCCGGACCATGAACCGGTCGATGTAATCCGGGTCGACCGGCCGGATGGCCCTCACGATCTTTACTTTCTCGTCCCTCATGAATTCGGGGACAAACCCGATGGGCGCCTCGAGGGACACCAGGGAGAGGAGCTGGAGCAGATGGTTTTGGACGATGTCCCGAACCACGCCGGCCCTCTCGTAAAAAGCGCCCCTGTGCTCTATGCCCAGGACCTCGGCAACGGTAACCTGCACGTTGTCCACGTAGCGCCTGTTCCAGACCTCCTCGAATACGGTGTTCGAGAAACGGAAAAAGAGGATGTTGTCGACGGGCTCCTTGGCCAGGTAGTGATCTATGCGGTAGATCTGGTTCTCGTTGAAGGCATCCATTATGATCCTGTTCAGCCGGCTCGCGGACCGGCGGTCTTCTCCGAAGGGTTTTTCTATGACGATCCTCGTGTCGTGAGATCCCCTTTCCAGGCTGTGGGCCTGCATCTTCTGCACGGCAAGAGGCACGACCTGCGGGGGCACGGCCATGTAAAACAATACGCACCGCATTCCCTTGGGGTCCGGCGGGCCGATCAGGTCGGTCCGTTCCCGGAGCCTCTCGAACGCCTTATCGTCCTCGAAGACGCCTTGCATGTAATGGAGGTGCCGGCCGAAGTCGTTCCATCTCGGGCCGTCGAAGGCGGAGGTGTTGCATTTCCTTACCGCCTCTTCCATCATGGAGCGGTAGCTGCCGTCGTCCAGGTCAACGCGATCGAAGGCAAGTATGGCAAAGAGCTCCGGCAACTCGCCCTGGCCGAAAAGGTTGAAAAGAGCGGGGACCAGCTTCCTCCTGCTCAAGTCTCCCGCCCCTCCCATAATGACGAGCGTGAATGGGTCTACCCTGACCTGGACGGCCGGGATGTCGCATGTTTGCAGGTAGCGGCTGTCTACGATCAACTCTCCGTGGCTATAGTCCACAGGCGGCATCATGCCGTCGCTGCCTCCCCCAGATCGACGGTGCAAAGCCTTTTTTTAGAGGGCTTTACCTTATGAGCGAGTTCCAGTCCTTCGAGAACCGCTCCACCCCCCTGTCCGTCAGCTCGTGACTTATGTCGTAGTCGTGCCAATCCTTCGATAGGTCGATCTCCCGGTAGGGTATGGGCTTGAGGCCCCGAGCCTCGTATCTGTAGTCGGCGTCCGGAAGCGGCAGCCCTCTTTCGCCCCAGTCTTTGAGCACCTCGAGAGGGGCCGTGACTATATCGGACCCGAGCTTTATGCCGGCTAAGAGATGGTCCGGCCTTCTCACGCTCGCTGTAAGGACCTCCACGTGGCCGTCGCCCTTTCCGTACATCCTGATGATGTTGGCGATGACGTCCATGCCGTTTTCCCCCCTGTCGTCGAGCCTGCCGACGAAGGGCGAGACGAACACGTTCCCCCGCCCGGCGCCCCTGGTTGCCACGTAGACGGCCGCTGCCTGGGACTGGCTGAAGCACAGGGTCATGTTGACCCGTATCCCCTCGCTTATCGCTATCGATGCGGCCTTGAGCCCTTCGGCAGACGTGGGGAACTTGATATGGGCGTTCGGTATCCAGCGGAACATCTCCCTGCCCTGTTCCAGCATTGCCTCCGCCCTCGTAGCCCCTTCCGCGTACACCTCGATTGAGACGGAGCCTTCGGGCACCATGGCGGCGACCCTTTTTACCAGGTCTCTGTAAAAGTCGATGAGCTCGCTCTCTTTCAACCTTTCGCCTCCTTCGAGGCGTTCGCGGATGCCGGGGTTCTTCGATAGGAGCGTCGGATTCGTGGTCTGACCGTCGAGGAACCCGAGAAGGCTCAGTACCTGTTTTGTCTCGTCGAGGCTTCCGCCGTCCAGAAAGATCCTCGTTTTCAGATTCGCCGGTCTCATAAAAGCTCCTTCACCTTTCGTGCGATGGCGGCCTTTGAGATCTCTTCGTAGTCGAGGAGCTCCGCCGGGCGGCCGCTTCTCGGGACCTTCCGCACGGCAAGACTGTGGACCGGCGTGCCGGAACCGGCCAGCGCCGCCCCCACGGCCTCTCCCATTCCCCCCTCCGGGTGATGGTCCTCGACGGTGATTACCGCCTTCTTGGCGGTGGCCTTCGCGAGCGACTGCCCGTCGATAGGCTTAATACAGTAAAGGTCTATAACCTTTATGGGAATCCCGTCCTTCTTCAGGTCTTCGTAAGCGCCAAGCGCCTCGAAAAGGGTGATCCCCGCCGCTATTACGCACACTCTATCGTCGGGGCCCTCCCTGAGTACCTTGAACCCGCCTATCTCGAACTCGTCCGAGCCTTCGTAGATAACCGGGGTTGCACCCCTGGTGGTCCGCAGATAGACAATTCCGCTGCAGCCGGCCGCGACCTCCACGAGCCTTTCCGTCGCATAGGCGTCGGCCGGATAGAAGACAACGCTTCCGGGAACGTTCCTGAACATGGCGATGTCTTCAAGCCCCATCTGGGAAGGACCGTCTTCCCCTATCGAGACACCCGCGTGGGAGCCGGCGAACTTGATATTCGCGCCCGAATACCCGCTCATTCGAATCTGGTCGAAGGCCCTCGTGAGGAAGGCGGCGAAGGTCGAGACGAAGGGTATCTTCCCCCTCGTGTAGAGGCCCAAGGCCGTGCCCACCATGTTCTGTTCGGCGATGAACATCTCGAAGTAGCGCTCCGGAAAGGCTTCTTCGAATATCTCCGAGTAGGTGGAGTTGCTCACCTCCCCGTCGAGCACGACCATTTCCGGAAAGGCCGGATAGAGGCGCTTGAGCGCGTTGCCGTAAGCCTTTCTCGTAGCCACGGCCTGCCCGGGCTCGTAGCTCGGCCCTTGAGCGTTCGACCTTGGCCGCTTGGGCGGCTCGAGCGCCTGGGGCTGCGCTATCTGCCCTCGGACCGACTTGTCGAGCGGCTCCAGGCCTTTTATAGCCTCATCCACGTCCTCTTTTTTCAGTGCTTTTCCGTGCCAGCCGTTCTTGTTCTCCACAGCGGGTACGCCCTTGCCTTTGATCGTGCGGGCTATGAGCATCACCGGCTTCTCCCTTGCCTGCAGGGCCTCCTTGAAGGCGGCGAAAATCGCGCCGAAATCGTGGCCGTCGATCACAATCGGCTGCCAGCCGAAGGCAGCGGCCCTCCTTTCGTACACCTCAAGGTCCCAGCCGTACATCGTCTCCCCTCTCTGGCCGAGACGGTTCACGTCGATGATGCCCACGAGATTGTCGAGCTTATAATAGGCGGCGATCTCCATGGCCTCCCAGTTCGACCCCTCGGCCATTTCGCTGTCGCCGAGAAGCACGTAGGTCCTGTAAGGCAGCTTGTCCAGGTATTTCGCGTTCAATGCCATGCCGACCCCGATTGAAAGGCCCTGGCCGAGAGAGCCGGTAGCTGCGTCGACATACTGGAAATGGGGCGTCGGATGGCCCTCCAGCGGGCTCCCGAAACGGCGGTAGCTGAGCAGCTCCTCTTCCGTTACCTGGCCCGCGACGGTCCAAAGCGCGTAGAGCAGGGGTGAGGCATGCCCTTTTGAAAGGACGAAGCGGTCATTATTGGCGAGGTGGGGCCGGGCCGCGTCGTAAAGGAAAAAACCGCCGAACATCAGGGTGGTGATCAGGTCGGCAGCCGAAAGGGAGGAAGTTGGGTGGCCCGAGCCTGCTTTCGTGGTGGCGACGAGAATGTAGTACCGGACGAGCTTGGCCAGTCTCTCAAGGTATTCTATAGCTTCCCGGTCCACTTCTCCCCCATCTTCAAACTTTTAAGCAACTTAAGACTTGCGAGAGGCGATGTCAACGTAAACGGTCGGCCGGTTCTTCTCCTTTCTTTTTTTTGTTGCCTTGAGGGAAGCGTGTTTGACCCGAAACCCGGCGATGGGCCGGTGCGACCTATGGTAGGCCCTTTTTATGGAGGAAGCGTTCCTTCATTTCCCGCAGGCTCATGCGGGCGACCTCACGGAAATCCGCCCCGCCCACGCGCCTCATGATCTCCCTTCTCAGGCCCCGGCTTTTGACATTTTGCAGCAGGTAGCGCCTGAACGATCCCACCCGTCTGGCGTAGGCCGAATGATCGGCCGTGAGGTATTGCGCAATCTCCTGCCTCACTTTCTTTGACAGCATGGGGAGGAGACCGGAGGTGGAGATGGCTATGATGATGGGACCCCTCCTTACGGTCGATGGGACCAGAAAATCGCAGAGGTCGGGTTCGTCGGCGACATTCAAGGGAACGGCGAGGCGCTGCGATTCCGCCCTGACCAGGCTGTTCACCTCCTCCCTTCCGGTCGCGGCGAAGGCGAGGCAGGCTCCTTCGAGGTCGCCCTTCCGGTATTCCCTCTGCGCCAGCTCTATCCTTCCTTGTCCTGCCAGCCTCGATAGGACCTTCGTGACGGCCGGGCTGATGAGTCTTACCCTGGCCCCGCCGGCGAGGAGGGCGCGCACTTTGCGCGCTGCCACTGCGCCTCCTCCCACGACGACGCAGAGCCTGTCCCGGAGGTCGAGGAAGAGCGGATAAGGGGAAGGTTTCATCGCGCTATGAGTACGGCAAAGGAGCGCCCCTGCATCCTGAAGACGCCCCCTTCTTCCAACTGTGCCTCGCGGCCTGCCGGGTGGATGTCGTGGGGCTGCGGCTTCGACGTATCGACGGCCAGGCGCCAGCTCTTCTCGCCTGGGGGTGAGGCCGGGATAAAGGTCTTGTCATCCGGACCGGCATGGAACATGAGGTACAGCTCGTCTTCTCCGTGAATGGCGCAGGCCAAGCTCCGGCTCTCGTAGGCCCAGTCGTGGGGACCTCCGTCAGGCCCGTACCACGATATGTCTTTTTCCGAATAGAACCTGACCTCTCTGAACACCTCATTCCTTTTCCTGAAGGCGATCATCTCCTTGACGAATCTGAAGAGCTCCTGATTTTTCCTCAGCAGCCCCCAGTCGTACCAGGATGCCTCGTTGTCCTGACAGTAAGGGTTGTTGTTGCCTTTTTGCGTCCGCCGGAACTCGTCGCCGCTCAGGAAAAGGGGCACGCCCCGGGAGACGAAAAGAGTGGCGATGAAATTTTTGATCTGCCGGAGCCTGACGGCCTCGATAGCGGGATCGTCCGATTCTCCCTCTACGCCGTAATTATAGCTGTAATTGCTGTCCGTACCGTCACGATTGTCCTGTCCGTTGGCCTCGTTGTGCTTCCTGTTATAGCTCACGAGGTCGTTCATGGTGAAGCCGTCGTGGCACGTGACGAAGTTTATGCTGTTGAGCGGCTCCTTGCCCGCCTTCTGGTAGATGTCGGCGCTTCCGGCGATGCGGGTCGCCAAGACTCCCGCCATCCCGGCGTCACCGCGCCAGAACATGCGGATATCGTCGCGGTACTTGCCGTTCCACTCAGACCAGCGGTGACCGGGGAAGGAGCCGACCTGATACGCCCCTGCGGCGTCCCACGCCTCGGCGATGAGCTTTATCTCCCGCAAGATAGGGTTCTCCGATATCTCCGCCAGCAGGGGCGGGTTCCTCATAATCTCACCGTTTTCGTCCCGTCCCATTACGGAGGCGAGGTCGAACCGGAACCCGTCAACATGCATCTTTATTACCCAGTAGACCAGGCAATCGATGATGAACTGGCGCACCACGGGGTGGTTGCAGTTGACCGTGTTGCCGCATCCGGAGTAGTTCTGGTAGTAGCGCTTGTCCTTTTCGAGCATATAGTAGATCGCGTTGTCGAGACCCCTGAAGGACACCGTCGGTCCGAGATGGTTTCCCTCTGCCGTGTGGTTGAACACGATATCGAGGATCACCTCTATGCCCGCGGCATGAAGCTCCTTAACCATCTTCTTGAACTCCCTTACCTGATCGCCTTCGCGAACCGTCCCTGCATAGGTCGACTTCGGGGCAAAGAAAGAGGCCGTGCTGTATCCCCAATAGTTCGTAAGGGGCACCCGGGTCACCGGGTTGAGCCTGTCCAACTCGTGCTCGTTGAATTCCTGGACCGGGAGCAGCTCTACGGCCGTGATGCCCAGTTCTTTGAAATAGGGGATCTTCTCTACTACTCCACTGTAGGT
Organism: Syntrophorhabdales bacterium; assembly: GCA_049521495.1. Classification (GTDB taxonomy): domain Bacteria; phylum Desulfobacterota; class Syntrophorhabdia; order Syntrophorhabdales; family WCHB1-27; genus CAWEPK01. The sequence continues at coordinate 7,001 of JBEKOT010000042.1, forward strand.
GCCCGGTCGCCCGACGCGCGATGAGGGGTGGATCGTGAGCCCTCTGACGTGGGTTTCGTAGATTATGGTCTCCGACCAGGAGGTCCTCGGCGGCGTGTCTTCCACCCAATCGAAGCGGTTGCCCGTGACGATGCATCTGGGCGTGGAGTCTGAGTTATCCAGGGCGGAGAAGGCGAGATCCTCCATGGGGGAGCCGACAGCGTAGCCTTTCGCTGCAAGGAAATCCCATTGCGACCGGAAGGCAAGGGCGGTAGCATAGGGGTCGACGAGCAACTTGTGTTTGTTGAAGCGATGTCCCTCCGCCGGTCTATAAGGGCCGTCGACGCGGTAAGCATAGAACTGGCCGGCTGACACACCCTCGACCCATATGTGCCAAATGTCGCCGGTCCGGTTGTGCATCGCGTCAAGCTCGATTGTCTGGTACGGCTCGGCGTCTTCGAGACGCTCGAAGAGGAGAAGGCTTACACCCGCAGCATGGCGGCTGAAGACTGCGAACTGGGCGCCGTCGTCGTGAAGATGGACGCCCATGGGGAGGGGATAGCCCGGATAAGTCCGGTGCAGCCCCGGCCGTTTTTTTGACGGTCCCCGATCATGCTGGCCCTCTTTCATCCTTTACAATTCTAAGCTTTCGCCGCAGAGCGATGCAAGAGGAAAATCCGGGGCCGGCCCGGCAGGGCTACCGGATCTTCTGAAGTTCGAGATCGTTGCTTACCAGAGTGACACCGGGTGTATTCCTGGCGATGGCGATTGCTTTTTCCTTGGCCTCAGGGCTTGGCACGACGCCGGAGAGCACCACCCTGCCTTCGATGACGAAGACCCTGATGGGCGGGAGGCCCGCCTCGGCAAGGCTTGAACGGATTTCGGCCGCAATAGTGGAGTCCGGGATTTTTTCCTCCTTCATTGCGCCTGCACGGCTCTTGCAGCCCTGGAGGCTGAAGAACAGAAGGACAAGACAGATCAGGCAGAGAGCGCCTTTTTTCACAAATATACCCCCGGCCGGGAATTCTTTCGGGCAAGGCCCTAGCAATAGGGGAAATCTCATGCACTGCCGGAACGATCGATCCGGTCTCTGATCGTGGCGACCAGCTTCTCAAGGTCTTCCTTTTTTAATCTCTTGAGAAAATCGAGATCATCGTCCGTCTTGAGCAGGTCCTGTATAATCTTTACGAGCTTGTCGTTATCCATTTCATCCTTGCCTTATACTATAAGGTATAGATAGATAATCCCAAAACGGTATTCACGTCAAGAGTTTCCTCGAACGAGTGTTCTCGAACCGGTATTGACATGGGACGAAACGTGCTTATGTTCTTTAGTGGTTGACAAAAACGGCGGGAGGGGTTTATGAAGGGTAAGAGCCATCTATTCGCTCTCTTTCTTTCGCTGCCGGTCTTTTTTCTTGCAAACACGGCTCATGCCCAGCTTTGGTTTCCTATCGGAGGCATCCCCGTGCCTATATCGCCGGCTCCTACCCCCACCGCCCCCGTCGCTCCGCCCCCTCCCAGCATGATGCCGCCGGGGCCGCCTCCGCCCGGTAATGCCTATGCGGCAACGGGTGGAATATCGGAATACGGGAGCACCGTGACAGGGGGCACCGTGCTCGCCACCACAGGGACCGATCCCATGGGGGGTCCGGCGATGGCAATGCCTGAATCGCCGCTGACCCTCCCTCCTTACGCGCCCGTGAAAACGCAGACCGACGAGATCCTCAGCAGCCTCTACCCGCCCGGCACGGTCGTAATGAAGCCGGCCCGGTCTTACACGGCTGTCACGTCCGCCAGACCGTCTTCGGGCCTTACGGCCCCTGCGCCGTCCCCAGGCCCGTCCGCCCCGGGCGAAGGCCCTCCCGGGGCTCCCTCCTTGGGTCTACCGCCTGTGTCGACACCTGACGCAGGGGAAATCCGAATCGGTTCCCCGCCTTTAGGCGGAGAACCGACCGCAGGACCCGGCACGTCTCCCGGTGGGAGATAGGAGGAAGGCGGAGGAGAAAGCCGGTTTATTTCAGGATGATGGCCGGGCAAGGGGTTCGGATCTTTTAGCGTGATCCGTCGGTCTCCGGCAAAAGGGCGATATTCTTCCGGTATTCTTTCAGCACCCGCTTTGCGAACGCGGTTGTTGTAGCCTTCATTTTTCCGGCTTGCCGGGCTTTTACCTTGCTCGTCCCGACGTTGTATGCGTTGAGCGCGGTAGGCAGGCTCTGGAAGTCTTCCACGAGCCGCGAAAGATGGTAGATGCCGAGCTTGATGTTCTTATCCGGCTCCTGGAGACAGTCGGCGCCGTTCCAAACCACACCGGCATCTTTGGCTATATACTTTGCGAGGGACGGCTTTATCTGGAAAAGGCCCCTGGCGCCCTTATTCGACACCACGTCGTGCCTGAAGTTGCTCTCCACTTTAATGACGGCCAGAGCGAGCCGGTAATCGATGTCGCGCTGCAGCGACTCGTCGTACACCGTGTTGACGACGGCCTTAAGCCTGTCCTCTCCCACATGTATGTCTTTCCCCTTCAAATGGGCCACTATCTTCTCGATAACCGCATTTTTTTCTTCCCCTTCTTTTGCAAACGCGTGCTTCATCGTGGCCGCCGCAAGAAGGGCGGCCGTGAGTAATAATAGAGGCACCACTATCAGGAGTGTTTTCGGTCTTTTTTTCACGGTATTATCCGGTTGTTTTCTTTAACGATTATGACGGATCAGAAGATGTTTTAAAGGATTATACAGCAATTATTTGCAATACACAAGAAAAAAATCAATTCTCTTTCGAATTGCCCGCTTTGCGTGTTCTTTCCAGGATTGCTTTGAAAGTTTTCATGTCGTAATCGGCCTTCGTAATGAACTCCTCCTCGGACTCGAAGTACCACGTAAGCATTGTCTTCAACTTATCGAGGGGATACATCCTGACAAGCTGCCCCGCTATCTTGCCTTCGTTCTCGTAGCGCAGGACCGGTTTCCTCTGGAACTTGAGGAGGTAGCTTTCGCTGTAAGCATCGAGGAGCTGCTTCATGTCCGAGAAGTCGTGGACCTTGCCGGACCCGTCGCCTGCCTTTTCCTCTGAACCGCTCTCGCTTTCCCTCACGCCTGCCTGCTCCTCCGGGGCCTCGCCTTCCCCCACGGAGGGCACCTCTTTCTTTTGCTGGGCGTACCACTCCGACGCAAACTCCCTGTAGATGGCCTCGATGGTAATTACCTCCTGGTCCTTCGAGGCGGCTATGAGCCTTTTAGTGATCGTATAGAAGGCGTAAACGGCGGCGTGCACGTCCTGGTCCGTCTCCTTGCCCTGGAAAACCCCGATGTTCCGGAAGCGGGACAGGTCCACGATGGGATAGGTATTTCCGTCCACATCGAAAAGGTAGATGCCGAAAGTCTTTTTTTCGATATCACCGGCAAGGTCAACCCTCTTGACGTAATTGAGATTTACCATGCCGTGATGATCCGTCTCTATCCACATATTCGGTTTGCCGTCCTGCCTCGTTTGCCGGTCTGACGCCTTTCGGCCGGAGAGCGCCTTTTGTTAAGTCATATATAACATTTGCGAAAGCCCTGTCAAGTATGCGATTACCGGGCTGCAACGCCTTCCGGCGAGCCTTGCTTGCGCCGGTCTCCCGAATTAATATAGGACATAGGGGACCCGGCCTCACCCTTGAAATTTCGGCGGGCAAACCTGATCCTCATAGATAGGGCGGCGGGCCGGATGTGAAGTCGGACGACCGGTATCCGAAAGGGGGAGGATACCGGCGGGTCCTTCCATATGTCGGCCGCCGCCCCGGAGGGCGCTTGTATCCCCGCCGAGCCCATCCCATGAAAGCGGGTCGGGCGCGGGGGGTCCCCTCCCTATCCGCTTCTTTGCCTTTGATGACGCCGGACGCCGGTCATGGGCGGTCTTTCGGAGGTCGATGCAAAAAAATGCTTGCTTCCCAATTTATGATCGGTTTGCTATAATACTTCCCAAGCCCGAAAGGGGGCCACCTTATCCGCCTCGTCAAGGCCCGGTCATGGCATGGCGTCTTTTTGGTTTCAGGCGGATTTGTCCAGGTGGACGGTATGGAGGAGAAGAGGTCCAAACCCACCGGTGCCTACCAGCCGCCGGACCGGGGCAAGCAGGGCGGATTATTCCGGATTCCAGAAGAAAAATGTGACTCGGGCAAACGGGCAGGGGAAGAGCATGCCTTGCCCCACTCACCGGAGAGACACACCATGCTGGCAATGCTGCTCCGGGAGAGCGAGGACCGTTACAAGGCGTTGGTCGAGCGGTCCAACGACGGAATAGCAATGGTGAGAGGGGAGAGGCTGATTTACGCGAATCCGCGCTATTGCGAAATCTTCGGCTACAAAAATGCCATAGATGCCTCCAGCCGGCCGGTAAGCTCCTTGGTCCATCCCGAAGAGCGGGAAAGGGTCGTCGATCTGATCGAGCGGAAGGCGAAAGGAGAGCACGGGCCGTCGCGCTTGGAGTTCAGGGCCCTTCGAGGAGACGGTCGCATCGTGCATATCGAGTCGTCCGTGGCAAAGACCGTTTTTCAGGGAGAGACGGTCCTTCTCCTGTTATTGCGCGACGTTAGCGAGAGGAAAGCAATTGAGGACGAGCGAAGACGCCTCGCCCTCATCGTCGACCGGGCGGCCGAGATGATCCTGATGACCGACAAGGCGGGTGTAGTCCAGTACGCGAACGGCGCCTTCCTCCAGAACAGGGGGAAGAAATGGGCCGAGGTGATCGGCGGGCGCCTTCTGGACTGTGCGACGGAAGACGACATAGACTTTTATGAAGGCCTTTACGCGCGCATCCAGAGGGAGAGGAAGTGGAACGGCCGCATGACGCTTAAAGGCCGGGACGGGCGTTTCTGCGAGCTGGACGTATCGATCTCAACTATGAGGGACCCTTCGGGGGACCTCGCCAGCAACGTTATCGTCTGCCGTGACGTAACGGCCGAAGCAATGCTGGAGATGCAGCTCCGTCAGGCCCATAAGATGGAGGCCATAGGGACCCTGGCTGGGGGGATTGCCCACGATTTCAACAATATCCTCGCCGGCATCATCGGCAATGCAGAACTTGCCCTCGATGAAGCGCCGGACGGCAGCCCCATGCAGCATAACCTGGAGCAGATATTCAAGGCGGGAAACCGCGGCAAGGACCTGGTCAAGCAGATACTGGCCTTCAGCAGGGCAGACCAGCAAGAACCGGTGCTCGTCGAAGCCGGCCCCCTGGTGACGGAGACCATGAAGCTCCTTCGCTCGTCGATACCCGCCACTATCGACGTCAGACACCATGTGGAGCCGGGGAGGGACACGGTCCTCGCAGAGGCGGGCCGCCTGCAGCAGATATTGATGAATCTCTGCGCGAACGCCGCCCATGCCATGCGGGAGAAGGGCGGGGTCCTCGACGTTGTGGTCAGGGAATACCAACTGAGTCAGGAGAGCGGATCGCCCCCCGGCCTTGAGCCCGGTCCGTACTTGATCATCAGCGTCAGCGACAGCGGCCATGGCATGAATGAGGCAGTCATGGAGCGGATTTTCGATCCCTTTTTTACGACCAAGCGGCCGGGTGAGGGAACGGGCATGGGCCTTGCCGTCGTGCACGGTATCGTCAAGTCTCTGAAAGGGGCCATTACAGTCAGGAGCCAGCCGGGAACCGGATCTACCTTCTCCGTGTACCTGCCGATAGTCGCAGGCGAGATGGTGCGGACGGTGCGGGAAGAAAACAGGCCCCTCCTGGGCGGGAAGGAGCGCATCCTTTTCGTGGACGATGAAAAGCCCATCGTAGAGATGAACACGATGCTTCTGGAGCGCCTCGGCTACCGGGTGACGGCGCTTTCGAGCAGCGCTGCCGCCCTCGACCTTTTTATGCGTTCCCCTGACGCCTTCGACCTCGTTATCACGGACCAGATCATGCCGGATTTCACAGGCACCGACCTCACCAAGAAAATAAGGTCGATCCGCAAGGATATACCCATTATCCTGATCACGGGCTTCAGCGAGGTAATCGACTGGGAACGGGCAAAAAAGCTGGGCATCAACCACATACTCATGAAGCCCATTGTCCGCCGCGAGCTGGCCGATGCGATACGCAATCTCCTCGACAAGTAGAACTGCCGGGTAAATATCCGGACGGTAAGTTATCTCAGGCCAAACACGTCGTGGCAGGCCGAACCTTCGGTTCCTCCCGCCCGGTGCTTCTCCGGATAAAATCGAGGATCGTCCGGCCGTAGCCCTCCGGCCGCTGCTCATAGGTATTGTGACCGCACTTGGGGAAGACCGCCAGCTCCCCTTGAGGAAGGCCCCTGTAAAAGGCGATTGATTGTTCCACGTCGAAGATGGAGCTGCGGTCGGGGTAGAGGACCAGAGTGGGGCAGGGGACCAGGGGAAGGACGGGGCGCAGGTCGAAAAATCCTGAGCCGTACGCGCCGCCGTATTTCGCGAATTGATCGTACCGGCTTTGGGCATCCTTTCCGTGCCAGTCGACAAGCTTTGACTGTAGCTGGGGCTCCAGGCAAGCAAATCTGCTTACCAGTCTTGCGGCGTTAAGCTCGGTCATGGGGACTTCGCTGTAGCATTGGGTGCTTGCTGCGACAAGGGTCGTCACTTCGTCCGGATACTTGACTGAATAGTCCACGCCGATGACGCCGCCCTCGCACTGCCCTACGATATGGAACCTGCCAAGGCCGAGAATTTCTTTCAATGCCCGCAGCTCTTCGACGCTTTCCGGCCGGTAGCGGTCGCTCTCGTAAAAATCCCGGAAATTGTCCCCCCCTTCCGACCGCCCGTAACCCCGCCGGTCGTACATCACTACTTTGAAGCCGTTATCTACAAATTGCGGATAAATGTCCCTCCATATCTTCGCCGAGCCGAAGCCGTGATGAAGCAGGACTATCACCTCGCCTTCGCCGTGGACTTCGTAATAGAGCCGGAGATCGTTCACCTTTTCAAAGGGCATGGGGTGCTCCTTGAGCGCTTTTGCATTTTTCTACCATGGAACGGACTCGTTTTGCGACGGGCGCGGGCACGCCGGGCGGGCGGGGAAAGTCGTAAATAAGGCCTGAAAAATTCCAAGGGGCCGGAGGGATTCTCGATGGACAATACTGCCCGGCGACAGGGGGGGTGCGGAGCGGACCACACTTTAACATTACCTTGGGATCGCGCACCTTCCCCGGTCGCCGACATTGGGCACGAGAATAGCCCGGCCCCACCGACAGGGACTAGAGCTTGAAGAACAAGAGCAATGAGACGACGAGCGAGTATATTACCAGCGACTCGATCATGGCAAGGCCGATGATCATCGGGGTAATAATCTTTCCCGAGGCTCCCGGGTTCCTGCCTATGCCGTCCAACGCCGACGCTATCGCCCGGCCCTGACCGAGGGCACCTCCCAGGGCGGCGATGCCGAGCCCTATGCCTGCGGCGATGGCGATCATCGCCTTGACCTGCGAGTCGAGTCCCGCAGCAGGCTCAGCCGCCATGGCTGCGCCGCACGTTAGGCTGAAGGTAATGCCCAGAAGCATTAGGATTGCGAATGCCTTTCTCATATGTTTTTCACCCCCTTCCGATGGTGTTAATATTCTTCATGGGCTACGGCCCCCGAAAAATACGCCATTGACAAAAGCATAAAGACGAAGGCCTGGACGAGGGAAACGAACGTTCCGAGGGCCATGCCGATTAGCGGTGCGAAAAGGGGGATGAGCATGAAGAATATGCCTGTCACCAGGTGGTCCCCCATGATATTTCCGAAAAGCCTGAGGCCCAGGGACAGGGGCCTCGACAGATGGCCGATTACCTCGATTGGGATCATTATAGGGGCAAGCCACCAGATAGGCCCCATGAAATGCTTCACGTATTTGAAGCCGTGCTCGCGTATGCCGTAGTAATGGGTCAGGACGAAGACGGTGAGGGAGCAGGCGAAGGTTGTGTTCACGTTGTCGGTGGCGGGCATGAAGCCGGGCACCAGGCCGGACAGGTTGTTGAAAAGTATGAAAAGACCCAGGGTCCCGATTATAAGGATGAACTCTTTGCCCCTCGGTCCCATAGTCTCCTCTACGAGACCGGAGATCGTCTCGACCAGCAGCTCGACGACGTTTTTGAAGGTGAGCCTCTCGTCGGGCACTACCTCGTCTTTCTTCTTTCTATACTGCGCGTAGCCCAATATGACGATGACAAGGAGCAGGACGGAAACGATGATGCCGTTCGAGACATGGGGCGGGAGAGACGCAAGGCCCGGCACCAGAGAGGCCCATGTAAACTGTTCATGCTCCATTTTGTTTCCTCCTGCCTTCGGGGCTGAAGACTGCGATAACCTGGCTCGCCAGAACCGATATGAAGACCGTTGACAGCCCCATCATGAAGAAAAGAATATTGACGTTGCCCCAGATCACTACGACCGCCACAAGCCCGACGACGCCGAAGAACTTGAGGGGCAGCTTGACGAGGAGCTCTTTCTTGTTGACTGAGGACCTGGAGAAGAAGCCTTCCACGATCTTCCTGAGGAAGCGGAAATTGATCGTCATTACGGCGCTCGCCACCGCAAAACTGAAGAAATACTTGAAATCGCGCATTATCAGGAGTGACGCGATCGACCCTATCACGAGGATCGCTGCGTTAATTCTCTCTATGTCGCCGGCTGTCGTCTCCCTCATCGTCCCTTTCCATCTTTTTCCAAAGCGTGTAAACACGCCTCATTCCGGCAACGATGCCGAAGACCATGAATATGAGGGTCAAAATCGGCGACGTCCCGAAATAGCGGTCCAGATAATAGCCTATACCCAGACCGATTGCCAGCGAGACACCCATCTCTATCCCGAGGGTGCCGTAGGTCAGAAGGGACGAGATTATCTCCTTCCTGTCGTTCCCCCCCTTGGCAGGCACCCCTTCTTGTAACACAGAGAGCGAAGGATAGTCAATTCCTTTTCTCGGCCTACCGCCCGTTGGAGTTCGTCCTACCGGACCGGGGCGCCGATCCCGGCTGCTCGGGCCGGTTTGGATTCATCCCAATGTGACTACGTGCAAAATACCGGCTCATGCCATGGGCCCCGAGCCTCCCGGAATATACGGCCACTCGCGGGTTGGCCGGGTATTGGGCTAAATCGGGAGGAGCATCAGATTGCGGGCGTTATCCTCGTATATTTTTTTTCTGTCTTCGTCGTTGCATCGATCTTGAGGGGGTAGGGCGTTCTCATTGGTATTCTCCTTACGCTTCACCGCAGGCCGGAAGGAGCGGTCTATTTATAAAGAAGCATCTGGGCAAGAGGTATCCTCAGGCTTATAG
>JBEKOT010000043.1:0-16023 GCA_049521495.1 Syntrophorhabdales bacterium
GGTCTTGCCTCCGTGGAGTATCTCTATCACCCGAACCGCGTCCTGCGGCCTCTCAAGAGGGCCGGAAGACGAGGGGAAGGCAAATGGGTCCCCATAAGCTGGGACGAGGCAATAGAAATTGTCTGCCGGGAGCTTGGCGCATTGCGGGACCGATACGGCGCCGAGTCGGTCGCCATTATGAGGGGCGCCGCAAAAGGCCTCCAGGACGACTACCTGGCCCGCTTCGCGAATGTGTTCGGCTCCCCGAATTTCCTTTCCATGGGTTATGTCTGCTTCATTCCGCGCAAGAATGCCTCCCTCCTGACATACGGGTTCTACGCGGTGCCCGACCTCGATAATTCCCCGAAAGCGATCGTCGTCTGGGGCGAGAACGTGTCGGACACCCTGCACTACAATTACTCCCGCATAAAGCAAGCCCAGAAGGCCGGGGCAAAGCTCATCGTCGTCGATCCCCGCAAAAGCAGGGTCGCGGAAAGGGCAGACCTCTGGGTTCGCCTGAAACCCGGATCGGATCTCCCTCTGGCCCTGGCCGTCATGCACACCATAGTCGATGAATCGCTCTATGACCGGGACTTTGTGGACAGGCAGACGACCGGCTTCGAGGAACTGAAGGTACACCTCGAACCCTACACCCCGGAGCGGGTCGCGCCGCTGGCGTGCCTGGACCCGCAGGCAATCAGGCAGATGGCCCGTCTCTACGCGACAGCCAGGCCGGCTGTCATAGAATGGGGCAACGGCATCGACCACAACGAGCACAACTTCCAGACCGCCCGCTCCCTCTGCATTTTGCGCGCCCTCTGCGGCAACCTGGAGAAGGCGGGAGGGGAGATAAAGTGCCTCGATCCCCCAATGGTCCCAAGGGGCTCGATGGAAATAAGCCTCCATCACTTGATCTCTCCGGAGGTCAGGTCGAGGCGCATAACGGGAGGCAATAAGCTCCTCCCGAATGTCTTCTACGCCCTCCAGCCGCCGGTACTCGATGCGATGCTTACAGGGAAGCCCTATCCGGTGAGGGGAGGGCTCATCCAGGGCTCGAACCCGGTGCTTTCCTACCCTAACGCCGGAAAGGTGAAAGAGGCCCTGAGCAGCCTGGACTTCCTGGTGGTCTCCGATATGTTCATGACCCCCACTGCGGCGCTTGCCGACGTTTTCCTCCCTTCGGCTACCTACCTTGAATGGAACAGCATCTCGGCCCCTCCCTATGCGTACTCCGTCGTCTCGGCCCAGCGACGGGCGACGCGCCTCCCGGAGTGCCGGAGCGACTACGAGATTCTCCATGCCATTGCCCGGGGGCTTGGCCAGGGCGAGTACTTTTGGGAAAAGGAGGAGGAGTGCCTCGATTTCATCCTCGGGCCCTCGGGCCTCACTTTTGACGAGCTGTGCAAGATAGGTTTCATCGAAGGCAAAAGGCTTTACGGCTCATACCTGGATGGGGGTTTCGCCACGCCTTCGAAGAAGGTGGAGATCTATTCGGCTCAACTGAAATCCTGGGGGTTCGCCCCCCTGCCCGATTATCGGCTTTCCGGCGATATGGGGCGCGATAGCTCTTCGGAGGGCCCTTCCCTCTGGCTCACCTCATGGAAGCCCGCCCCCTTCCGCCATTCGGACGGCAGGCAGATCGATTCCCTTCGCGCCGCGCACCCGGAGCCCCTGGTAATAATTCACCCGGATACGGCCCTTAAGCCGGGGATCGCAGAGGGAGACAGGGTCGTCATAGGGTCCCGGAAAGGCTCGATTGTGCAAAAAGCTGCATTCAGCAGCGATATCGACCCGGCGGTAGTCTTCGTCGATTACGGTTGGTGGTTCCCGGAAACGGAAGAGTCGGAGCTCTTCTCATGGGACCGGTCGAACGCGAACGTACTGACCGACGACGCCCCGCCTTATGGAAGGGAGATGGGTACGCCCAGGCTCCGCGGCATACCGTGCACGATCGCGAGGGCAGGATAGTGACGGACGAGGCAGAGACCGGCACAGAGCGGTACGTTACGATGACAAAGACCGATTATGGGAAAAGAACAAGCAAGAACAGGGGGGACAATGAAAAAAAACCTGCTCGTCGTAGCTACCCTTGATACAAAAGGGAGAGAAGCGGCCTACGTGAGAGATTCTGCCGCGGAATGCGGCGCCCATCCTATCCTCATGGATATCGGGGTTTTGGGTGCGCCCCAAACCCGGCCGGACATCACGAACAGGGAGCTTGCCGAAGCCGCGGGGTATGAACTTGAGGACCTTATAAAGGCCAGGGACCGTGCCGGTGCCTTGAGGGCAATCCAGGAGGGCGGCTCTCTCCTCGCGCGGCGCCTGCTGGAAGAGGGCAGGCTCGACGGGGTCATCGGGATGGGGGGCGGAACGGGAACGGCCATGGTTGCTTACATCATGCGCAGCCTCCCTTTCGGCCTTCCAAAAGTAATAGTATCTACCGTGGCATCGAGGGACGTGAGGGAATACGTTGCCACCAAGGACATCGTCATGTTCCATTCCGTGGCCGACCTTCTGGGTTTCAACGAATTCATCCGTCTTATCCTCGGCCAGGCCGCCTACGCCGTCTCCGGCATGATGGAAAAGGGGAGCCGCCTCCACAGGACCAAAGCCATGGTGGGCGTTACCGCCTACGGCATCAACTCCCAGTGCGCGATCTTCGCCGAGGATTTCCTCCGGCAGAAAGGATATGAGATGATAGGGTTCCACGCAAACGGATGCGGGGGCATGGCCATGGAGGAACTGGTCGGAGAGAGGTGGATCGACGGCGTCCTCGATTTCAACCCCCACGAGATAGCCGACGACATGTTCGGCGGCTACTGCAAGGGAATCGGACCGAGCCGCTTAGAGACGGCGGGAAGAATGGGCATCCCCCTGGTCCTGGCGCCGGGCGGGCTTGACAACGCAGTTTTCAGCCCCTTCTATCCAATGCCGCCGGAATTCGCCGAAAGGAGGAGACACGGCCATGACATCAGGTTCTGCGTCCGCATGGAAGCCCCAGAGATGGACCGGTTCGCCCGGATAATAGCGGAAAAGCTAAACAAATCGCAAGGCCCGGCCTACGTGCTCATACCTACAAAAGGGTGGTCCGATGCCGATAAGGAAGGCATGCCCCTCTTCGATCCTGTTGTAGATCGGGTATTTACGGACACTCTCAAAGGGCTCCTCGATTCGCGGGTTAAGGTTGAGGAGATTAACGTCCACATAAGCGAGCCGGCCTTTGCGGGAAGGGCCGTCGAGATCCTGGACGGAATGATGAAACGCTCCGGAGGAGAAAGCTAGGTTATCTGAAGCGGTTTATTAAGCCGGCCGCCGTGCACTTCCTTTGAGCCGCCAAAGCAGGTGCTACCCTGAGGCTAGGCGCCTATTTAGAGGTGGTCGATACGGTCCCCCTTCTCACCATCCCCTTCTTGCCTCCCCGCCTCTTCCATTCTCTTTTCAAGGTAGGCCTTTACATAGGGCTGGACGGCAAAGCCGAAGGCAAGGGCAAAGGCAAGGACTGCGCCCCCGAATATAATGGCGAAAGCGATTAGCACGGAGATTTTTCCAATATCCAACTGCTCCAGGGCCATGGTTACGGCAAAGACCAATATGGCGACCCGCGTAATCCGTGCAATAAGGCCCGCCTCCCTTATACCGCTGTTGACGAGGGCAATCAGGATGGCTCGGGAAAAGAAATTGCCGAGAAGCACCCCGGCCAACAATATGAGGATGGCCGCGAAGACATTGGGCAGGTAGAGAAAGGTACGGGCGAGCACCGTTTCTATGAAAGGTATGTGAAGGGCGCTCAGAGCGATGACGATGAAGATCAGGATGGTGAGCCAGGAAACGAGCCTTGACAGCTCGACGGAGATGGGCCTCTTGACGCCTCCTCTGGCCAGGACCTCCCTGATCCCGGCACGGTTCCAGAACCTGTCCACTTTGAGAACCCTGAAGACCCTGAGGAATATAAACCCTAGAAGCTTCGCCAGGATCAGACCTGCAACAAAAAGGAGCAGGGCGACGAACAGATTCGGAAGGAATGCCATGACCATCCGGTAAAAGACGCCGCTCGGTTCCACCATCCCCGTTCCTACGCCGTTCATGGAGGCACCTCCTTATTTTCCTGCCAGGTCTCTACGAGGAAAGGTTTCTTCTTTTCAAAGGCAAGGCAGAGCCGCTCGATCTTCTCTTCCACCTCTGCGCTATCGTCCTGCTCCGTCTCGATCACGAAAGAAGCCGTCCTACCCATGTATAGGGGCGTGAGCGATCTCAAAAGGTGTTCCTTGTTGATAGCCTCGCAGTGGGCACCAACGGCAGATCTGTAGATGATCTCCGTCCAAAGATCGTCGGGCAGGAAGAACTCCCTTTCCCCTCTCCCTGCGAGCTTTTTTAGGAATGAGACGGCCTCCTTGCCGAGGAATTTCTGCCAGAGGTCCGCCAACTGGCTCGTCCCGAGGCGGAACCTCTCGATCATGCCCCGCACGTTCGCGTGAACGGGCTCCAGGGCGACCTCGTAGGGGGTACCGAAGGTCTCGATCTTCTCGGTCCCCGAGACCCGTTCCCAGACCGTTTCGTAGGTCTCCATCAGGTCGAAGGCGGCGCCCACCACCTGGTAGAGCATGGTGGAGAGGTCTTCCGACGGGTCTTTCGGGTCGTGTATCTTCGACCCGAGGAAGGACTGGCACACCTTGAAGTCTTCGGCAATGGCCGTGGTCGTTACCCAGATGTCTATCCCGTACCGCGCAACGTCCGATTCCCAGATATCCTCCTCCGACAAGAAAAAACGGCGCGCCATGGGGCCTGAAAAGCCGAAATCGCCGCCTATGGGCTGGCGCACCCGTTTCCCGTAGAGCGCCCGGGTAAGGGGATAGATAATGCTGTTCGTGATCGTCCCGTCGTACTTGTGCCTTTTGTAAAGGGGCGCCACGTAATCGAAGCCGCCGTCCAGGACAGGGCCGACAAGACCTCCGATCCAACCGGGCGTGATGCTCCTGAGGTCTGCGTCGACTACTGCAAGAGCGGAAGCGCCGACAGCGCCGGCGAACTCGAATATCGTCCTGAAGGCGCTCCCTTTTCCCGGTATCCCTTGATAGGGTGTAACCACCGTGCAGAACCCACCCGAGCGGCCCTGCGGGGAAAAGACGTCATCCCCGCACGTCATCTTCACCATCTCCACCGTGCCGTCCCTGGACCCCCCGTCGGCGTTGACGACCACAGACCTGGCACGGGGGTAGTGCGTTGCAAGCCCTTCCCTCACGGCGCCAAGGACGCGCCCTATCGTGCCGGCATTATTATAGCTCGGTATGCCGACCACGATATCGGCATGGCCTATTTCCCGGACCTTGTCCCGGATTTCCTTAGTCAAAACAGCGTTCTTCATCATCAGCGGCCGATGGGTCTTTCTGCGGGGCCCGCCCCGACCTCACCCGTTGTCTGCGTCCACTGCGGCCCTGATCCGTCCCAGTATGCCAGGTATTGCGGACGTTATCCTGTCCCAGCTCTCGATCAGAGGCGTTCCCAGGGGATCGTCCATAATTGCTTCGGACGCCTCGTTTATGGCGGCCGTAAACGTCTCCACAGCCAACGACTCGAGGTGGCGGTCGAACTCAAGGGCGTTTATCGAGGCGTCGTCCTCATATCTCTTCAACATGTCCTCCGCTGTATTGACGTAGGTGGCCGACAAAGTCTTGAAGAAGCGATCCTGGAAGACAATCCCTCCCGATTTTAGCGTGCGCAGAACCGATTTGCAAACATCGACGGCCATCTTATGGAGACCTTTCGAGGGGTCTTCCTTGGACAGCTCCTGGTGCTTGTGCTCGTATGTATCGGCGATATCCACCTGGCATATTCGCCTGAGCGAGGTATTCCGGTAGACCTCTGCGAGCACCCCCACCTCGAAGCCCCAGTCGCTCGGAATCCGGCTGATCCGGGCAATGTCGCAGTCCATGGCAACCTCCCCCGAAAGGGCGTACCTGAAACTATCGAGATACGCGAGTATCGGTAGATAGCCGAGGATCTTGGTAAGGCTCCTGATGAGGGGCGTCATGAGGAGTCGGGTAACCCTGCCGTGCATCCTGTCCGTCACCCTTGCATAGAAACCCTTGCAAAAGTCATAATCGAGGTTCGGATTGGCCACCGGATAACAGAGACGGGCAAGCATGCCCCTCTCATACTGGACAATGTCGCTGTCGTGGAGCACGACTGCATGCACCTCCGGGCCGGACAGGAGGTAGCCGAAGGCCATCCACACCGATCTGCCCTTGCCCGGCGCTCCCGTGTAGAGACCCCGTGATTCTATGTCGCCATACACCTCGCTTATCAAAGGCCCGTCATTCCAGATGACCCTTGTGTTCTGGCGCAGGACGGAGAAATACTCGATGGCGTGAGCGAATTCTGCGGCCGAGGCGGGGCCGAGGGTTACGACTATCTCCCTCAGGTACCTCACCTGCGCCAGTTCCTGGACTATCCTCTTGAGAGCCGCCCCTTTCAGCTCCTCATACAGGCAAGGCAGCACGAGAACGATATTCCGGTCTCCTGCGTAGGCCTCGAGTTGTGCCTCGACAGCCCGGGCGCTGGGCCTGCCCATCCTGTGGAAGGTGGCAATAACTCCAGCCTGGAAAAAATCGCCCACACCAGTCCTCCGGACTGCGTTTCCCTTTCGTTGACCCTTCTCACTTTCGCCTTGCACGCCCCTTAACTATGCTGTTGTATGCTTTAGAATCAATATAAGCAGTCGTCCCACGGCGTTAAAGGGGCCGGGCGGTTTTCGGTGCATTCTTATTCCGGATGCATAGTTTATTAATTGTGAGCCTGGTCATCTTTACAGATCTCGACGGGACCCTCCTCGATGGGGCTTATTCCTTCCTGCCGGCTCTGCCGGCCCTGGAAGCCTTGCGGCGGGCGTCCGTACCCTGCGTCATCTGTTCGAGCAAGACCCGGCGCGAGATAGAGTACTATAGGGAAAGCCTCCGGAACGGGGAGCCTTTCATATGCGAAAACGGTGGGGCCGTCTTCGTACCGGATGGGTACTTCGGCTTTCCTCTTGCGGGCGGCGGGCGTCCGGCCCTAAAGGGGGCGGGAGCAACGGCTGTCCGGGAAGGCTGCTACGAGGTTCTGCGCCTCGGAGAAACTTACCGCGAACTGCGGCTGGCCCTGACCGCTTTTCGCGCGAGCGGCTACCGCGTAACGGGCTTCGGGGACCTGACGGCCGAGGAAATTGCCGCCAGGACCGGCCTTCCCATAAATCAGGCGGTGATGGCGAAAGAAAGGGAATTCGACGAGCCCTTCTACCTCGAAACCGACGACAGGGCGGAAATCGAAATTGCCGAGGCCGCGCGCCAAAGGGGGCTGCGTGTAAGCGGGAGGGGCCTCCGTCACCTCACAGGGAACAGTGACAAGGGCAGGGCCGCGACGATCCTCGCCGGCCTCTTCAAGGAGATCCTGTGCAGAGTTACTTTCGCCGCCATAGGCGACGGCCCTACCGACCTTCCCATGCTCGGTGCCGTGGACCGGCCGATAATAGTGCAGCGGCCCGGCGGCGCTTATGACCCCGACCTGGCGGGAGAAGGCTTCGTGGAGGCAGGCGGCGTCGGCCCCGAAGGATGGAAAAGAGCGGTCATGATGCTGCTCGAAGAGGATGCCGGCCGGCAGGAATAGAGGACAGGGATTCGAGCCGCCTTATCTGTTCTCGCTCAGGAAGGGGAGCACCGCCCTGTTGTCTGCCTCTTTCGCCTTGTTCATGTAGGAACGGCCCTCGAAGACGCCGCCCTCCGAAACGGCCAGCCGCAGCGTGTAGATGTCGCCCAAAGTCTCGCCGCTGGCCTTGATGTCCACCAGCTCGGTTGCGTGGACCGTGCCTTCCACCTTACCTCCCACGATCATGCCCCTGCATACGATCGTGCCGCAAATGACTCCCGATTCACCTACAATAATCCAATCTGCCCGGACTCGTCCCTCGAAAGTGCCGTCGATACGGGCAGTCCCTTTGGAAGTCAACTCGCCGCGTACGAAACTGCCTGCCCCGATCACCGTCTCCACCGCCGGCTGTTTTCTGGCGAACATGGTTCACCTCCCAGTCATAAGTGATAGCGGATCGATTTGAGTCCCCTCTTTCCAGACTTCGTAGTGCACGTGTGGCCCGGTAGTGTAGCCTGTCGAACCGGATACCTCTAAGACATCCCCCCGTTTCACCTGCTGCCCTACCCTCACAATATTCCTGGCGGCGTGGGCGTAAGCTGTGCTGAAGCCGTAACCGTGCTCGACAACGACGATATTGCCGCTCCCTTTAATATGACCTGAAAAGCTGACCACTCCGTCCGCCGTCGCTCGGACGGGTGTGCCCGGGGACGCCTTTATGTCCATCCCGTGGTGGAAGCCCGATACGCGGTTTCCGCCGCCCGGCCTGGGTCCGAAGAACGACGTAACAGGGCCTGAGACCGGCAGCCCCGCAGGGGTGGCAAGGAACCCGTCATGCCGTCGTTTCAGGTACTCTTTTACCTCCGCTGCGGAGTCGATCGTCCGCCGCACTTGCCTGGAAAGGGAATCCATATCGATCATGTCGCCCGTGTTGGAAACCGTGTCGACGGGCGGGCGCTCCGGCTTAAGGCACAGAAGACCTCGCACCTCGTTCTCAGTGCTCTTCAGTGAGTCTATGGAAAACTGCATCTGCCTGACCTGAGCCCGAAGCTTGACGCGGGCCGTATAATAGGAGGGGGCATTGAGAGACAGACGGACCAAAAAGCCGAGGCCGACGGCCGCGAGGACGAAACAGGCATAGCCGGCCAGGATCGGTATCCTCACCCTGCGGGACCTGCTCCTCGTATGGGGCACCAGCAGTATTGTGACGGGCACAAGGGACTTGCGAACGTGGGGGATCAGCAGTCTCCGCAATCTCCGCATCCGAAAGGGCCTCTATTTTTTTTCCGTTTGACTTACAGGACGTAATACGTGTCTATCATTATTGTAGCATAAAGCGCCGTCCCTTGTCCACAAAATTCCGAGATGGGGAAGATACCTTCGGGATTAAGGGGCAATCCGGATGATCATGCAGAAAGACGAGACCGTCGCGGAATTTCGAATCCGGCTCATTTCAGTTAGTCGTGCCTACCCCTCCGGTGTTGCCGATTCTCTGGCCATACCAGCCCGTCCCCGATCCCCAAAACTGCTCGAGCTCGTTTTCATACGTTGAAATCTGCTCGTCAAGCAGTCTCTCGAGAAGGGGCAGGTTTACATGACGGGTTCTCGACATGCGCTTTACGTCGCCGATCGTCCCCACTGGATAGGCATTCTCGTAAGCGGCAAGATAGGCGGCGAGGGCGTCAAGCCCCTCCCCTTCTTTCCCCTGGCCAAGAAGGATCAGGGCCTTGTACCCCACGATGCGCAGGTACGAATAGCTCTTCCCGTCCAGTTTTGCCGCCTCTTCAATTGAACGCTGCGCGGCTGCGAGGTCGCCGGCCTTGTAGCTCGCCGTAGCCGCGTACGCGTATGACCTTGCATCAGGGCTCGCCTGCGCCGCCTTGAGGAATGCCTGCTGCGCCTGCCTGTATTCGCCTTCGTCGAGAGCGTGCCTGCCCTCGAACATGCTCATACGGTAAGGGTCCTGGCTTGCGCACCGGAAGAGAACGACCGAAAAAATGACCGCCCCAATTATAGCTTTCCTGCTCATAAGGCTCCTCCCTCACAAAGATCATATCACGGATCTTTACAACTTACCGGTAGCAAGTCCCTGCACCTTGTCTCCTTGAGGGCCAGGCTGGCAAACAGTCCCAGGAGGCTCACCCCGAAGCAGATGAAGAAGGCCACGCGGTAAGCGTGGGTCGGGTAGATCCTGACTCCTTTCAAAAGCGTGCCGTCCCAGTTCGCGTCCAGGACCCTGCCGAGCACCACCTGCAGCATTGCACTTGCGAGGAAACCTCCGGCGTTGTTTGTCCCCATGGCGATCCCGGAAAGGTCCGGGCGATTGACCTCCTTGGCCGCGACTATGGACAGGATGAAACCGGCGCTGAAGAACCCGAGGGCAAAACAGAGGGGATACATGACTGAAAGGCCAGGCTTTCCTCCTCGCGAAAAGCAGATGACGGCCCAGACCAGGGCATAGAGGAAGGCAAAGGCGACATAAGGAGCCTTCCGCCTCCTTAGAACCTTGTCCGACAAAAAGCCCACTACCGGGCACCCTGCAATAAGGCCCAGAGAGACCGCCATTACGTAGCCCGCCGCACCTTGCGTCGAAATGCCGTAGACCTGAGTGAGAAAAGGCATGCCCCAAAGGCCGGAAAAGGCCATGAGACTGGAATAGAAGGCCATGAAACCCAATAAGGGCGGCCACGCGAAGCGGTTGCGGAAGACAGCGGCCATACCCCTGCCGACAGGCTGCCTCTCGGCAGGGACTACACGGCGGTACCGGCGGTCCCGATCCGGCGGAGGAAGGCCGCAGTCGGCCGGACTGTCCCTCACCACGGCCCAGCACAGCACTCCGAGCAAGACCGAGAAAACACCAATGGAGACGAAGCCAGTCCGCCATCCTATGGCCGCGGACAGGGCAGCCAGCGGGGCAGTCGCAAAGAGACCCCCAAGGCCCCCGAGGCCCGTGGTCCAGCCGTTCATCACTGCCATCTCGTCAGCCCTGAACCACTCCACACAGAGCCTCATGATATTTACCATGAAAACCGAGACACCCAGACCTACCAGGAATCTTCCAAGGCAGCAGTAAGCAAAGGCACCGGACGCGCCGAAGATCACGGACCCGGCGCCCATGACCAGGGCGCCTGTCGTGATCGTCTTCCTGGGGCCCCATCTATCGGAAAGGATGCCCGAGGGTATCTGCATCAGTGCGTAAACCCAAAAATAGATCGAAGAGAGTACGCCGAGCACTGCGCCCGTCGTGTGGAAGGTTGCCATGAGGTCGGACGCGATGGCGCCGGGGGCGATGCGGTGGAAGTAGCCGACCATGAAAACCGTCATGGCGGCGCCCCACACCATCCATCGGCGTTTGAGCGTCTGTTCGAGGGGGAGCAAAGATAATCTCTCCGGGGCGGTGATCACGGAACCCATAGAGGCACCTCCGGTATGGCGGAAAGGCTATGCTTCAATGCCGAGATAGCGGACAAATATCTCCTTCCGCCCCCGCAGTTCCTCGCTTGGCGCAGTGTGCTCGATCCTCCCCTTCACCATGAAGTAAACGCGGTCGGCAAGGGCTAGGGCAAAGGGGACCTTCTCCTCGATGAGGAGGATCGTCATGCCGAATTCGTTCAGCTTTCTTATGATGCCTCTGAGGCTCGACACAAAGAGCGGCATCAGCCCTGTCGTCGGCTCGTCCAGAAGGAGAACCTCAGGTTTTTTGAGAATCGCCCTCGATATGGCAAGGGCCTGCTGTTCGCCGCCACTCAAGGAGCCTGCTTTCTGGCCGAGCTTTCCCTTAAGGTTGGGAAAGAGGTCGAAGACCCTGTCCAGCCCGTCTCCGGCGGGCCTTCCCACCATGCCCGTCTTCAAGTTCTCGATGACGGTCATCCCGGGGAAAAGGTGCCTGCCCTGCGGCACGTAAGCAATGCCCATTCTCGCGATCCTGAAGGTATCTTTGCCGGCGATCTCCTCGTTCTTGAGGAGGATGCTCCCCGATCTCGGTTTAACGAAACCCATTATGGCATTAAGGGTCGTCGTCTTACCCGCGCCGTTGCGGCCGAGGAGAGCCACGATCTCACCTTTTTCTAGCTCGAGGCTCACTCCCTGCAGGATATAGCTCTTCCCGTAATATGTGTGGATATCGCGAACGGCGAGGAGGCTCACGTCGACTCTCCCAGGTACAACCTCTGCACCTCATCGTTGCTGCCGATCACTTCGCAGGACCCCTCGGCGATCACCCGGCCGAAGCTGAGCACCGTGAGGTTGTGGCAGAGGCGCATGATAATGTCCATGTCATGCTCTATGAGCAGGATGGACATGCTCTTAGAGAGGCACTCGATGAGCTTGACTATGGTGTCCGCCTCCTTGGGCCCGACCCCCTGCGTAGGCTCATCGAGGAGAAGAAGGGACGGCCCGGTGGACAGGGCCATGGCGATCTCCAGGACCTTCTGGTCGCCATAAGAGAGGTTGGAGGCAAGGTCATTCATCCTTTCCCCGAGCCCGACCAGCCCGCATATCTCCTCCGTCCTCTCCTTTACTCCTCTCAAAGAGTCGGCTCTTGAAAAGAAAAGGCCTCCCGCTTTCATCGTCCCGTAAACACCGACCCAGACCGAATCGAAGACAGTCATTTCCGGGAAGACGAAGGTGAGCTGAAAGGTCCGGCCGAGGCCCTTCCGGCAGATCGCATGAGGAGGAAGCCCCGTGATTTCCTCTCCTTTCAGGAATATGCGTCCGGAGCTGGGCCTTAGCTCCCCCGTGATAACGTTGAAGAGGGTTGTCTTGCCTGCCCCGTTCGGGCCGATGACGCCCCTGATCTCCCCTTTTCTTACGGCGGTCGATACGCCGTCTACGGCCGCAAGACCGCCGAAGCGGCGCGAAACATCGACTATTTCCAGGAGCATTTCGCCGTCGGCCGTCATCGCCCGCCCCTTTCGAGTATGTATCCGAGGATGCCCTTTCTCGATACCTTCAGGATGACAAGCACGAGTATGCCGAAAAGGAGGAGGTAGTACGTGAACCAGGCGCTCACATAGTACTGGAAGAGGGACATGAGAACGGCGCCTATCCACGGCCCCGCAAGGGTGCCGAGGCCGCCCACGAGACACCAGACCACCGGGAGCACCGACCAGTAAAAGGAAAAATAATCAGCGGATGCGTACCTGAGCGTCAGGCCGTAGAGGGCACCGGCCAGCGACCCGAGGCCTGCCGAAAGGACGAAAGCGATGAGCTTGTACCGGAGCACATCATAGCCCAAAAAACGGACCCGCTTCTCGTTCTCCCTTATGGAGACGAATATCTTTCCCAGGGGCGCCCTGACTATGCGCTCGAGAAGAAGGTAAGCCGCAGCCAGAAAAAAAAGCACGAAATAGTAATTGACGAGAGGCTGGTAGAGCGAAAGGGTCACGCCGGGTAGCGCAAAGGGCGGTACGCTCACCGAAAGGCCGTCGTCGCCACCCGTCAGCCACGTCAAATCCATGGCCAAAAGGTGGAATACGGCCGATATGATGGCGGTCACTATAACGAAGTAAGCCTCCGACAGGCGGACGCAGACGATCCCCACAAGTACGGCAAAGACTAAACCGCTGCCGACGCCCCCTGCAAGGGAAGTCAACACCCCCGCCTTGAGATGAACGATAGCGAGGATCGCGCCGTATGCGCCGACCCCGAAGAAGATGGAGTGACCCAGGCTGCACTGGTTCGTTAGGCCCAGGCAGACGTCGTAACCCATCGCGAAGACGGAGAAGATCATCATCTGGATGACCAAAGAGCGCGCTCCCTGGGGAAGGATAAGGCCGAGGACCGCAAAGAGCGCTATCGCCAAGAGCGCGAAGAATCGTCTATCTACCAATGCCATCTACCGCTCGGCGCCTCCAAAAAGGCCTCTCGGTCTTACCATCAGGATGGCGACCATGACTACGAAAATGGCCGCCCTCGATTGGGTAGGGCTTAGTATGCAGGCCATGACGCCCTCCAGCGAGCACAAGCCGAGCGCGGCAACTAGGGTGCCTTCGAGACTGCCGAGCCCCCCAATGATCACAACGATGAACGCGAGAAGGGCCACGTCGTTCCCCATGAGATAGGATACCTGCGTAACGGGGGCGGCGAGTACGCCGCCGACGGCGGCCAGAACACTGCCGAGGACAAAAGTCGCTATAAGTACTTTGTTCACGTCGATGCCCATGGCAGAGGCCATGTCCCGGTCCTGTATGGACGCCCTGATGAGGACTCCGTAAGGCGTCCGATAGAGGAAAAGCCAGATGGCTGCGAGGATCACTATGGAGACGGCGGCGATGAGGAACCTGTAGCCCGCATAGTCCACACCGAGAAAATGAAAGGTAACGGGCCATGGGTCGACCATTTTCTTGGGTACGCCGCCATACCAAGCAAGGGCCGCCTGCTGCAAAATGAAGGAAATGCCTACGGTGGCTATCATAGTAACCGCGTGATACCCCTCGTAAGGTCTGAGGATGAAGCGCTCCATCGGTGCTGCGATGAGGGCAACGATAACAGGGACCACCAGGAGGGCCAGCCAGAAGTTCCCTAAGAAAGGGAAGAGCGAAAACCCCAGCACGGCCCCAACCATGTACAGGTCTCCGTGGGCCATGTTAACGATGCCCATGACGCCGAAGATTAGTGAAAGGCCGAGGGATATGAGGGCGATTATGAGCCCCCACACGAGTCCGTTTATCAGAAGAAAGAGTACGTTGAGAAGCCAGTCGGACATGCGCCTTTAGAACTGCTCCTTCGTGAAGTCGACGAGGGACGGATAGGCGCCCTCACCGGCCGCGAATAATGCTTTTCCTATGGCCCGTACAGCGATCACCTTTTTCATCTCCATCCTCCAGGGGGGGTCATTTGTCACCCTTGCCGAGCTCTTTGATTAATGGCATTT
This sequence comes from Syntrophorhabdales bacterium, assembly GCA_049521495.1. Lineage (GTDB taxonomy): Bacteria > Desulfobacterota > Syntrophorhabdia > Syntrophorhabdales > WCHB1-27 > CAWEPK01. The sequence continues at coordinate 14,471 of JBEKOT010000043.1, forward strand.
AATTGCATTAAATTTTATTTAATTTGTCAAGCATTTTTTTCAGATTTTCCTTTACTTTAAATGGAAAACATCCTAATCATATTAGCGCAAATAAGCTCTGAAATAAACAGAAGAAGGGACTGCTATGCCAAAACCGGCATCGAGAGTAGAGAGAATTCCGCCTTACCTCTTCGCCCGGATAGACAAAAAGAAGGCCGAGGCGCGCAGCAGGGGGATCGACCTCGTCGATCTCGGCGTAGGCGACCCCGATATCCCGACCCCGCCCCACATCGTCAAGGCAATGCAGGAGGCAACGGCAAACCCCGAGAACCACAGGTACCCCGCCTACGAGGGGACCCCCGAGTTACGGAAGGCGGCGGCCGACTGGTTCTTCAGCCGCTACGGGGTCGAGCTCGACCCCGACAGGGAAGTGGTCGTTCTAATCGGCTCCAAGGAAGGCATAGCGCACCTGCCCTGGGCATATGTGGAGGAAGGGGACATAGCCCTCATCCCCTCTCCGGGATACCCGGTCTACAAGGTCGCGACGCTTCTTTCCGGTGGAACACCTTACATCATGCCCCTCAGGGAGGAGAACGAATTCCGGCCTGTTTTCGACGATATCCCGGAAGAGGTAAAGAAAAGGGCGAAGATCTGCTTCCTCAATTACCCGAATAACCCGACAGGCGCCCACGGCGACGACGGGCTGTACGAAAAGGCGATCGAGCTCGCCCGCGCTTACGATATCCTCATCTGCCACGACGCGGCATACAGCGACCTCACCTACGACGGCTACACGGCTAAGAGCATTCTCCAGTTCGATAGGGAAAAACGCTTCTCGATCGAATTTCTCTCCCTGTCCAAGACGTACTGCATGACCGGGTGGAGGATAGGCTTCGCCGTAGGCAACAGCGCCGCCATCGAGAACCTGGGAAAGCTCAAAACGAACATTGATTCCGGCGTCTTCCTGGCCATCCAGAAGGCTGCGATCGCTGCGCTGACGGGCAGCCAGGATTCCGTGGCGGCCATGAAAGAGATCTACGCAAGGAGGCGGGACGTGGTCGTTGACGGTCTTGCCTCGATGGGGATCAGGGTTCGAAAGCCTCTCGCCACGTTCTATATATGGGCTCACGTGCCCCGGGGCTACACCTCCGCCGATTTTGCGGAGATGCTGATAGAGAAGACAGGCGTGGTCGTAACGCCGGGGAGCGGGTTCGGCGATGAGGGAGAAGGCTATTTCAGGATATCCATCACCGCGGCCGAGGAAAGGATCCGCGAGGCCATCGAGCGTCTGAGGAGCTTGAGCCTGTGAAGCCGACATCCTCCGGCGCAATAAATCGGCAGCGTCGAGCTATTTCCCCGCCCCGCCCTCTCTAAAGAAATTTATGAGGAATTCGGCGTCCTTAGGCGAGAGATCGAACTTGAAGACTGCTTGCTCGACCAGCCTGTAGAGCGGCACCTGCGGTTCTTCCTGCCGGCCTGCGGATATCCACTTAATTGCTCTCCTCAGGTGTTCCCCTTCCGGTAATGGATATGTCATGACCGATTATACTTCCAAACCGTACCTTTCGCAAGGC
>JBEKOT010000044.1:0-19087 GCA_049521495.1 Syntrophorhabdales bacterium
GTCGAAGACGGAGAAAAATTTTGTCTGAAAGACAAACTCCCGGAAGCGGTCCAGGTTGTAGCTGGCCATAAAGAACATAGCCAGCCTCTGCTCGGTCAATTTTCCCATGACGCCCTTTTCGTTCATGACTATCTCTATCCACGGCCGGTTCATTTCGTCGTAGAGCTCCGCTCCCTGATTTTGGACCCATTCCTCGACGGTCCAATCCCTCCCGTGCAGAAAACCCTGGCAGTGAGGCTCCTCTACGAGAAAATACAAGGCCCCTTTCTCCTTCTCCGGCCTTCCCAAGTCCGCCCTTCCCAAGGGATAGAGCCGACAGGCGCCCGGACGGTCTTCATACACGGCGCATCCCCGAGCACTGACGAAAGGGCAGGTCCTGTCTTCATCGTCCCTCATTTTCAAGAGTATCAGGGGGAATGGGAATTCCCCTCCGGACGGCTTCGTGTACCGTGCTATGAATTTCCCCGCAGTCAGGCGAAGGCGCTTCTTCATTCGCAGGACATCGTATGGGGTGAGGGGCAGGCGGAGATCGGCGCAGCACGCTGTGAAGCACGGTACTTCCGGGCCGCAGAGAAAGGTGAAGCTCCGCGTCACGGCGGGCCTCTGATACCCGTTCTCCGTTTTTACCGGCGCTGCTTCCACGGCAGGCATAGTCATTCTTCCCTCTTCGCACCCTGCAACAGGTCTTCCCGCATCCTCAGGGTGTCACCCGCCACGAGGCCGAACTCGAGCCATTGATGGGCGAGCTTCAGGAGCTCCATATCGTCCTTCGCGATCTTTTGCCTGCGTTCCCCGTCCATTTCAAAGATCTCCAAAAACCGGCTCTCAAGCACAAATCTACGGAACCTATCGAGATCGTAGAGGGCCATCCGGCACATCTCCTGCAGTTTCGGGTTCCGGATGGCAGCTTTCGAAAACCGGGGGTCCGACACAATCCTGCCCAGCAGCTTCTCGCTCTCGTTATAAGGGGCCAGTCCCTGGCCGTCCAGGTACGACTCCACCGTCTGTTCCCCTCCCTCCTTCATGCCAAGGCAAAAAGAGGGGTCTGTAATGAAGCGATATTCCCCGGGTCGGTCTACCTGATCCAGGGGGAACATCCGGCACGCCCACGGCCGGTCTTCGTAAATCGAACATCCACGGGGGGTGATGAATGGGCAGGCCCTGTTCGTCTCTTCCTGCATCTTCAGCAGAATCACCGGAAACCCGGAGACCTCGGGAATAAGAGAGATTGTGTATCGTTGCAGGAACTCCGTCGACGATATCCCCAGCCTCTTTTTCATACGGAGAATATCGTAGGGAGAGAGGAAAATATTCACATCCCGGCAGCACGTAGTAAAACAATCGAGCCCGGCGTGACAGCGAAACCTCATGCTGTCCCCCTGGCGCAACGCGCCGTCGCGTCTATGATCATGCTTCTCTTCGAGATGCATCGAGACCTCCTCCAAGGCCGGCCGAACCGGTGTTCGTTCGAGCGAAGGCGTATGGCAATGCCCCCCGGGAGAGCTCCCTCCCCGCTGCTTGCGCAAAAACCAGTGCGCTCAGGCGGTAGAGGAAGTGGGCAAACTTGGAAAAAGGCAGAGAGGCAAAAAGGAGCCAGACGAAGACCAGGTGCACGAAATAGACAGGGTAGGCGAACTCCGCGACGTCTGCCAGCCTGAGGCACTCCGCAAGTAGGCCCGTAATGCCTGTCGAGAGAACGACGAGCAGGAAAAGCCAGTCAAAGTACGTCCCTTTCCCTCCATCCACCGTCTTCTTCAGAAGGCGGTGAAAAATGGCGAGAAGGGACCCTGCTATCAGGGCGAGACCGCCCAGGTTGCCTATCCATTTTATCGGATTGGTCAAAGCGTAGGGGGTCTCCTCGTGAAAGAGGTAAACCCCTGCGGCTACTGAGGTCGTCGTGACCCCTAGCAGGATGAATCCCCACATGATGTTGAAATGGGCAAAATATCTCATCCGGTCTACCAGGCACTCTTTGAAATACTTATGGGTGAGCACGCTCAACGTCACGAAGAATGCCGGTTTGAAGGAAAGGCGTACGCCTGGGCCCCCGGAGAAGGCCTCAAATCCCGTCCAGAGACGACGCACCCCTAAGGCTGAGGATAGGGCGGCCCATAACGCCGTCAACGGAAAGAGGACATCTACCACGGGCCATTGGGGAATAAAGTTGCGGTAGATAATTTCCCCCTGGGGAATGTGGAGGGTCCCTGCGGCGGACATCAAAAGGAGGAGAAGCACTACAGGGAAGGCAAAGATCACCGGAAGGAACCTGGGGTCGTTCACCATCCTGCCGAGGAACCTGGGCGCAGCATTTTCTTCGATCTGCCTGCGGCGCAGGGCGGCCATGACATCGCCGGGCCTCGCGCCCCGCGGGCAATACTTGCTGCAATCATTGCACTGGTGACAAAGCCATATGTCGGGGTCGCCCTTCAGCCGCTCCTTGAGCCCCCACTGGGCCCAGACCATCTCTTTTCTGGGAAAGGGGCGTTCGGCGGGGGAGAGGTTGCACACCACGGAGCATGTAGCGCACTGAAAACACTTCTTGAGGGCATCCCCTCCCGAAGCCTTCAAGTCCCTGATAAACCTTGTGTCCGGTTCTATGGGAACTGCCCGGGACATCGGCCGTTACCTCCTAAAATCCCTTGTACGGATTGGGGCCCACCTCGTTGATCGTCTCGAGGAATTCGTCGATGATACCCGGCAGCCTGTCATAATCGGAGATTTCGATCTCCTCTATGCGGAGGCGTTTCGATTCCAGGACCAGCCGGTTGAGCGTCTCCTGTACCTTCGAGAGGCGGTAGTTGGCCAGTTCGCTTCCCTTAATCATATGACAATGGTAATCTTCTCCGTGGACGCAGCCCAGAAGAAGGATGCCGTCGATGCCTTTGGAGAGGGAATCCGCTATCCAGATCAAGTTGATCGAGCCTAAGCAGCGCAGAGGGATGATGCGCACAAAGGGGTTATACTTGCCCCTGCGCCACCCTACGAGATCGAGGGCAGGATAAGCATCGTTTTCGCAGGCAAGGATGAGGATCCGCGGTTTTTCCTCGTCTTCTTCCGGTACCTCTATGGCCTTGATCATCGCACCGATCATCGGCACGGAATAGTCTTTGAAGGAGATGATCCTCTCGGGGCAGGAGCCCATGCAGATGGAGCACCGACGGCACCTGGTCGGGTTCGGCAGGGGATTTCCCTTTTCGTCCTCGTTATACATGCCGAAGGGGCACTCCTCGGTGCATCGTTTGCACTGGGTGCACCGCTGCATGAATAGCTCGGGGTAGCTCGTGTCGCCTACCCGGGGATGTACGGACTTCCCTTCAGCGGTCAGCTCCACGCACTGGATTGCTTTCAGGACCGCGCCCCTGCCGTCCTCCTTGCTGAAGTCGATGTCCATCGGCTGTCGCACCGGCCCGGCGGCGTAGATGCCCGTTCTCCGAGTCTCGTAAGGGAAGCAGATGAAATGGGAATCGGGAAAACCGTACTTCAGGTCGGGGAGCTCCGGTCCCTGGCGGTAAGCCAGGTTCAGCGTATCCGACTTGATGATCCGCGTGGGGGTCAGGAGCCTGGACGCCATGTCCTGCGGCTTGTCGGCTTTCTGCTTGTCAGCCTCCTCGTCGATGGCCATTATTTCTTCCTCGCCCAGGGCGGTCCTCGGGACCATGCCCGTTGCCAGCACGGCGAGGTCGACCCTGACCCGGATCTTTTCTCCGAGGAGCGTGTCATCCACCTCCACGCCGACAGCCCCGTCGTCCTCCGGGACAACGGCGCTCACCTTCCCCTTGGTCAGGAAAATTCCCTCTTCTTCCTGGACGCGGCGATAGAAATTCTCGTACAGGCCGGGGGTGCGGATGTCCTTGTAGAAGACATATACCTTGGCCTCGCTGTCGTGCTCCCGAATATAGAGGGCCTGCTTCAGGGCGGTCATGCAACAGGTGGTCGAGCAGTAAGGAAGATGGTTTGCATCCCTCGAGCCCGCGCAAAGGATGAAGGCCGCGCTTTTTACGCTCTTGCCGTCCGAGGGCCGGGTAAAATCGCCTTTCCCTGCCATCTGCTCGAAGATGGGGGTCGTGATCACATTCGGGCTCGCGCCGAAGCCCAGGTGACCGAGTCTTGTCGCGTCGTAAGGCTCGAAGCCCGCAGCAAGGACGATGGCCCCGGCGGATTCCGTAAGAAGGCTGCCGTTCTGCCGGACCGATGCCTCGAACATGCCTGGCGCACCGCTGATCTTCTCGATCTTTGCCGAGGTGAGGACCTTCACCCTTGGTTCCCTGCCGAGCGCTTCGACGAGCGACTCGAAATCCGGCCTCTCAGGGTTGCGATAGGGCGGGGCTTTCGGATATTCTTTGAAGAGCTTCGCCGCAAACCCTCCGAGAGACTTCTCCTTTTCGACCAGGACCACTTCGTATGCGGCCGCGGCCGCCTCCAGGGCGGCCGTCATGCCCGTGACCCCTCCACCGACCACGAGTATGCGCTTCACTACCTCAGCGTGATAGGGCTCGGGCGGCTCCGTCTGCTGGACCCGCACGATGCCCATCCGCAACTGGTCCTCGGCCAGCATCCTGATATCCTCGTCGAACTTTTCGCCGGATACCCCATCAGGCTCATGGCACCAGACGACCTGCTCGCGGAGATTGACCCGCTCGAGGAGCGTGTTTGCGGGATCGAAAGAAAAAACATCCGTTTTGAACCTGGGAGAACAGGCGGCAAGGACAATGCCGTTGATGCCGTTTTCGGCAATCTCCTTCCTGATCTGTTCCAGCCCTCCGGTACTGCACAGAAACGGGTGAACCGAGGCTGCGACCTTGAATTCCTGCCTGGCGAGCTCGGCAAGCTTTTCGACGTCGATCGCCGCGCCTATCCCGCAGCCCGAGCAGACGTAGACACCGATTTTCTTTTCCATCGGTTTACCTCCCCGCCGCCGTCCGGATCGCCTTCATGGCCGCCGCCGTTGCGTCCTGGACGCTCCCGGCGACGTCCAGGGGGCGCTTCGCGCATCCCGCCCCGTAAATACCCGGCCTGTCGAGGACGAATCCGTACTCGTCAAGTGCTGCCAAGGGAAAAGGCACTTTCTCAAGCGCTGCGGACGGGACCATCCCGGTCGCGAGCACCAGCATGTCCACCTGTGTCCGAACTATCGTTCCCGAGGCTGTCGCCTCGGCCTCCACTATGACGTCCTTCGTGGCCGGGTCCTCCGTGACCCTGGCTACCTTTCCCTTGATGAGCCGCACCTTCTCATCCCCCTCGATGTCCTTGAGGAACGCCTCGTTCCGCCCCATGGCGCGCAGGTCGATGTAGAAGATGGATATCTCCGCATCGGGATACTGCTGCCGGACGTACCGTGACTGTTTCAGGGATGCAAGACAACAGACGCGGGAGCAGAAGGGAAGGTGGTTCTCATCTCTCTGACCGGCGCATTGGCAGAAGGCTATGCGCTTGACCTCTTTGCCGTCCGAAGGCCTGACGATCCTGCCCTTTGTCGGGCCGTCGGAAGCGGCCAGGCGCTCCATCATTACGTTGGTAATGACATTCTCCAGCGTGCCGAAGCCGAGGTTCTCGATCCTCTCTGCGTCATACGGCTCCCATCCCGTCGCCAGAATAATGGAAGCGACGTGGAGTTCGACGACTTCGGGCGCCATGGTAAGGTCGATGGCATCGTAGGCGCACGCCTCCGCGCAACGTGCAGCATCATCCGTGCCGATTATGTCAGGGGCGAGGACATAGCGCAGGGGGAAGGCCATCTCGTGGGGCAGGTAGGCAGCCTTGATCCGGTCCATACCGTAGTTGAAGGGGTTTTCGATTTCCGTCTCGCAGACCTCTCCGCACCTACCGCAGGCCGTGCAGCGCTCGTTCACGTAACGGGGAGTGATGGCTATCTTCGCGGTGTAGGCTCCCGGTTCGCCCTTGATCTCCTTCACCTTGGCCATGGTATGGCACGTGATGAGCGGGTTTACCTTGATCCTCTTCAGGTTGATCTCCATTCCGCAGGCGGGCGGGCAGAGCTTCGGGAAGTACTGGTTGAACCGCATCACCCGTCCCCCGAGGGTGGGTTCCTTCTCGACGAGGTGGACGGGATAGCCGGCCTCCGCCGCTTCGACCGCCGCTGAAACGCCGGCTATGCCGCCCCCGATCACAAGGATCGCTCCTCTTGCACCGCCTTCATACCCCATCGCCGTCTCCTCGGTTCACTCTGTTCAGGGGCAACGGGACTTTCCATGGGCCGCTCCAGGCGCCGAAAAAGCGCCTGGAGCGGCCCATGTTTCCTACTCGTTGCCCTATTTCTTCGCCGAAATGAAATTAAGGACGGGTTTCTTCATTACCTCCCATTTGTCCGTCTTCGAATCCCAACGGCAATTGACGAAGACCCGCCAGTTCTTCTCATCCATGGTAGGGAAATCCGCCCTGAAATAGTAGCCGGGCCATCTCGTCTCCTCTCTGAAGAGGATCGAGCGCATGTGGGCCTCAGCCTGCCACATCCTCTGTACGTTTTCCCAGCACCTCATGAGCTCGTGCAGGTCGGCGGCGGCGAGCTTGTCCGCGTCTTCCTTCAGGAAGCCCAGAAGCTCGAGGCCTCTGTCAAGGTACATTTTGCTCGTTGTGAAATTCGCGGTGACGCCGCCCGAATACTCGTCCATGATTTTCTGCATGCGGAGCATGAAGTTCTTCGGCTTGATGTAGTTCGGGTTGACATCCGGATTGTCCGTCATTGCCTTGTGCTGTTCGTATAGATAGAGGGGCTGCAAGATTCTTTGCTTGAGGGCCTCGATGGTCTTGGCGTCGACGGCCGGCTGCCCGGGGTTGTCCGCCACGTATGCCAGGGCGCTTTTTGCTGCGATCCTTCCCTCCGCATGAGAGCCGTCGGAGAACTTGTGGCTGGAAGCGCCCGAGCCGTCGCCCGCCGCAAAAAGGCCCTTCACAGTGCACATACGGTTATATCCCCAGAAGTACTCGGGGGGCGCCACGTCGGAAGGGCCGCTCACCCACGCACCTGAAGCGCCGGAGTGGGAGCCGATAAAGTAGGGCTCGCACGGCATGATCTCCGAACCCTTCTCCTCCGGCTGGATGTTCTGGCTCGCCCACAGGATGGCCTGGGAAATCGTCATGTCGAGGAAGTCCTCCCAAGCCTCGGACTCCACTTCCTTCAGTTTCTTCTTCGCCGCTTTCTCGTCGCCGGCAGCGGCGACGATCTTTTGGATGGCCTCCTCCGTCCTCATGTAGATGGGACCCTTGCCGGCAGAGAGGTCCATCATGCCCAGCCAGTTCCGCAGGTTTGCCGGTATCGGCTTGCCCAGCCCGTAGGGAGCCCATTTCTGGAGCTCGTCGGTGTGGGTCACCATGTAATCTTCGCCGAGGGCGTTCGTTGCCCTGGATTTGAACAGGAGGAACCAGGCGCCGACCGGCCCGTAAGCGTCTTTGAACCGGACCGGAATAAAGCGTACTTCCTGGCACGTCATCTCCGCGCCGGCCCGGATCGTGAAATAGGCGCTGGAACCCGAGTTGAACGGAGGATACCATGACCGCCCCTGGCCTTCGCCCACCGACCTGGGACGGAACACATGCACTGCCCCGCCCATGGCGACGAGCACCGCTTTTGCCTTGAACACGTAGAATTTGTTCTCTCTGGTGCTGAAGCCCACGGCCCCCGCCACCCGGCCACCGTCCATCAGAGGCTCGACGATGAAGACCCTCTCATAAATGTTCTCCATACCAAGGGCGTTTTTGGCGGCTTCCGCGACCACGACTTTGTAGGATTCGCCGTTGATCATGAGCTGCCAACGGCCTTCGTGCACGTACTTGCCGTTCCCGTCCTTCCAGATCGGGAGCCCCCACTTCTCGAAGAGGTGCACGGTGGAGTCCACGTGGCGCGCGATGTCGTACACCAGGTCTTCCCTGGTGATACCCATCAGGTCCTGCCTTACGTAATCCACGTAATCTTCCGGCGTGTTGTCTCCCTCGGCGACTCCAACGTACTGGTTCAGCGCCGAAAGGCCCATGGCCACAGCGCCGCTTCGGTCGAGGGCCGCCTTGTCCACGAGAGCGACCTTGAAACCCTTCTTCTTCGCCCAATAGGCCGCTTCTACGGCAGCTCCGCAGGCGGCCATGCCGCCGCCGCAAATAAGGAGATCGGTCGTTACTTCGACAGTTTCAAAAGGCTGCATAAGAATTACCTCCTTGTATACTTATTTTTTCTTGAGGGTGGGGACCTCTACCCCGAGGGAGCCCGGCTCTGAGAAAAGGATATGGCTCTTGAGGTCATCGGAGCCCGTCTCCCAGCCGCCGTCCGGCTTTGCCGACCCTTCGGGTGTCGTCCTGATAGGGAACTTGAAACGTTTAATTGCCCCGTTGCGGAACTTGACCGTCCACATGATCGAGTCCGAGCTGCGCAGCGGCACGGCCGAGGCGCCAAGAGGAACAAAGTCTGCGTATCCGCGAACGTCTACGCTCTGCTGCGGACAGATCTTGACGCAGTTGTAGCACTCCCAGCACATCTCGGGCGCCCGGTTGTAAGCCTTCATGGTTTCTTTGTTGAGAACCATTAGGTCGTTGGGACAGATGTACTGGCAGGCGGTCTTGTCCTGCCCTTTGCACCCATCGCATTTCTCCATGATCACAAAACTTGGCATCGTCTCCCTCCTGTTAAAAAATGGTAAGCTCAGAAGAATCCTGAATTGCTTTCTTCCCCGTTGCGCATCCCCCCTTCACTTGAGAAACTCCTCTATAACGTCCAGGGTTTTCCTGTCGACTATGAGGCTGAAGATTCGGTCCTTAGCGTCCCTGGGCAGGAGCTCGATGCTCTTCGTGGTGGCGCTGTCATACTTGGCCGTCGGGTATTTCTTCAGGATGTCATCGCGCTGCTCCGCCGTCGTAGGGACCCGCAGGACCTTCAGCCCCGCAAGCATCTCCTGCGCCATTGCACTCAAGCCCGCTTCCTGCAGCTTCTGATACCTTTCCTCGTTGATCCAGATATTGATCGGAAATGTTTCGGTCATCTTCCCCTCCTTTCGTGGTCGCCTCAGAGCTTCGGAAAAGTGAACACCGGGTTCCTGTTGGCCAGATAATCTTTCGTGACATACGCGGAACCCATGCCATACTTATTCGCGCATTCCTCTATCAGGTCGAATACCTCCGGCCGGAATATCAGCCTGGGCGGCTTGACGCCGTCCTGGATTATACTGCGGATCAGGGTGCCGCTGAAGTTCTGGACCTTGTCCTTGTGGTTGCAAAGGCCCATGTACGTTACCTCTGCGCACACAGGGCAATACCACCATTCCAGCACGCGCACGGGCTTGATGTTCAGCTCGTTGCTGTCGAATTGGTCGAAGATGCGATGGGCGTCATAGGGGCCGTAGTAGGTGCCGACGCCCGCGTGGTCGCGGCCGAACATATGATGGGTAATGCCGAGATTGGCGCGCAGGGCCGCATGAAAAACGGCTTCGCGGGGACCCGCGTAGCGCATGTCCCAAAGGGAGATCGAGGTCAGGTGGACGTCCTCGCGGAAGTATCCCGCCTTCCTCAGAACGTCGTGACACAGGACTATGGCCTCATCGATGTAGTCACCCGGCCGCTTCTCTCCGATGATCGCGTTAACGATCACCCCCACCATCATCTTCTCGACCGGCAGTTCCCCGTAAGCGGACAGCCAGGAGCCTTTCATCAGCCACTCATGCCCGGTATGGGGTACGTTCCTCGTCTGGTGCGCAACGGTCCGGACCCATCCTTTCTCTCTGATTTTCTTCCTCATCTCGAGAGGGGTGACCAGAAATTCCGTAAAAGGCTCGTTTATCGTAGGCTTGCTCACCATCGTGATCTTCCCGCCCACGAACTTGTCTTTGTACTGGTAAGTAAGCTTTACCCCGGGATGCTTCTCCTCGTTTGTCCCGTAAACGTCTTTTGCCATCTCCTGTTTGTTGTACTCGTAAATCTCTTCCACGTCGAAGACGGCGATAGGGCTGTCCTTGTAGGTAAGGAGGATCGATTCACCCTCTTTTACCCCATAATCCGCGATCTCTTTGTCGGACAAATCGAAGACGATCGGGATGGACCATATCGTCCCGTCCGCAAGACGCATCTTCTTGCAGACACTCTGAACATCTTTTTTTCCAAGGAATCCTTGGAGAGGGGAAAAAAATCCATAAGCAATATCGATGACCTCTACGGCTATTTGCTCGCGCACGGGGACTTTCTTGAGCCCTTTGATCCTCTCCCCGGTGGTACGCGGATCCAGAATGCGCTCCACGATCTCCCTGCCCCCATGACCAATCTCGCTCATTTGATTCCTCCTTTCGCCCTTGTACGGGCCTTTATTCGCCGGTGTCTCTGACGTACGAATCGGTGGCAACTGCACTCGCCAGACGAAGCCTTTTCCTCGTTTCTCCGAATGTCCCTCGATCAGAAAATGTCCGGTTTCTCAAATGAATTTACTCTCTATGACTATTTCCTTGACACTATAATGGGGTGGCTGCTAATATAAGTCAATTCATTAATTTTTATCATATCGATAAGTATTTCTTGAGGAATACGTGAATCTGCATCAACTGAAAGTTTTCTGTCTGGTAGCCGCGGAGGGCAGCTTCAGCGCGGCGGCTGAAAAGCTTTTTATGACCCAGCCGGCCGTGACGCTGCAGATCAAGAACCTGGAAGATTATTACCAGGTGAAGTTTTTCGAAAGGACCGGGAAGAAAGTGCTGCTCACCGAGGAGGGCAAGGTGCTTTTGGCTATTGCCGGTCAGATGCTGGACCTGAACCGCAAAGCCGAAGAGGTCGTCGCCGACATGAAAGGGTTCTCCCGGGGGAGCGTTCACATCGCCGCTTCCCTTTCATTTATCGACTACTACCTCCCACCCCTGCTCAACGCGTTCCATGAAAAATATCCGAATATATTTTTTGAGATCAGCGAGGGCAACACGAGTCAGCTCATAGAAAACACGCTTCTTCACAAGAACGACGTTGCCTTCGTGGCCTCTCGCCCCGTTAACCAGAAGCTGATCGTGCGCCAGTTCGTCAGGGACACCCTCGTCGCCATCATTCCCCTGAAGCACAAGCTGGCTGCAAGGGAATCGGTCACGCTCAACGAGCTCAACAGAGAGCCGCTGATTCTCAGGGAGCCGGGGTCCTCGATAAGAGAGTTGGTGGATGAAGCCTTCCACAAAAGGGGAATGAAACCTTTGTTAGTCATGCAGTCCGCCAGCACCACCGCTATCAAGAAAATGGTCGAAAGCGGGGCCGGCATCGGCATTCTCTCCGAACAACTGGTAAGTACTGAAGTTGCGGCAGGCGCCTTTAGGGCGGTACGCTTTACGGAAGTGGAGATGATGGTACCGTTTTATCTCATTTATCACAAAGACAAATACTTTTCGCGGACCCTCAAGGCTTTCGTCGATATGGCGCTCGATTTTGCCGATAAACCATGGCTTGAATACTGATTTGGGCGCAGGCGCAGTCGAGATAGGACAGTTAGTACTCCTTTCGTCTGTTACTCCAGCGGTATCGCCGTTCCCTCCAGTGAGACCAATACCTTTTGTACACCCGGCACCGTTTTCGTGACTTCATAGAGGTCGCCCCTGGTGCTTTCTTTTCCGTGCCATGAAAACATACCGCTCGTCGGGATACGTCCGGTAATCCGTATCACTCCCTTCTCCGCCTGTACCTGCAGCTCAAGTCCCTTAGTCCGCTCGTCCGCGGCGAGCATAAACTTGACGTTGCTCGCCAAGACGAAATCCTCGATCAGGCCCCGCGTCTCCGGCGACTCCTTGAACTCCTCCTGTTGCAAGGCAGACAGGATCACCCGGCATGCGCTCTCGACACTCAGGTTGGCGATGTTAATGACCAGGTCGTACAGGGAGGGGTCGAGCCATTCCACGTTGTAGAGAAAGCGCACCCAGTTGCTGCGTCTCTCGTCCCATCTTTGGGTTGAGCGGATCGCCTCTTCGAGGCTGATGCCTTTTTGTTCCATGAGCTTCTTGGCCCGGTACTCGAGAGGAGCGACAATGCCGACTTTGAAGACCTGGGGCACACCTCTTAGAAGGAAATGACCTGCAAGGCCGTGATAGACGAAGGGGCCCTCCCGGGCCTTCTTAGCGAGGGCCAGTTGCAGCGCAGCCAGGTACAGGTAGCGCTCCGGTGACGGACCGCTGAAGAACCCTTTTGTCTTTTCGAGCTGCTGCCACAGGACGGCCTCCGTGATGCCGAACTGGTTGGCCACTTGCGTGATCACTTCGCGGCTGACGGCCGGGACGGAAAGCTCCCGGGAAAGCCGGTTTGCCAGCTTTTCGCCGCCGCTTCCCGTGAATCTGGATATAGCTATTACCGTCATGCGCTCCCCCCTTGAGGCCGCGATTGGCCGGCCGGTACTCTCAATAGTGCGTAATAATTGACATTATGTTCCTGGACCGCGAACAAGTCAAATCAGTAATTCTTATTGCACCCATAAGCGTTTCGTGGTCTTAACGGGTCGCGATTGGCCGGCCCGCCGGCCGTGAAGGGACTATCGCCTGTGACTACGATTCGGAGCTGTAGTCCCGGGCCGAAGGCCCCGCAAGGGCCTTGGCCTCCGCTTCGACGAATTCGGCAACATACCGCTTCATCTGTTCCTCGCCGGTCATCCACAGATCGAGGAGTGACGAGAAACTGAGGAGGCGTCCGATCATGGTAATTTCCTCGGCCCCGGCAGAGCGGTCGAGCCCGCGGGTCCAGCCGTTCAGAAGGTCGTCCGTGACGTCCACCGTAAAGTGATGGAGGCGCAGGATTTCCGCGACGAAGGCAGCGCGGAGCGAGCGCTGCCACGGGGCGCCGCCGCCGCCTTTCATCCGGACGCTGATGTGGTTGTTGTTCTGGTTGTCCGACAGGAATGCGTCTACGATGGCGAAATGGTAGGCCTGCCGGGAATTGAGGTTCAGGTAGCTGTCCGTCACACAGGCGTAGTTAGGGCTGCCCAGCTGCCGTGACCCCCGGCTGGAGAGCGTAGCGTCAAGGGTGGACCCGAAAGACTGCAGAGGGGGGGCCGCATGACGCTGGAACGTCGGGTCGGAGAAGCCCCGCCAGAGCGCTTGAAAGGGGGCAGAGGCGACGTCCTCCGGCCTGACGGTGCGGCCTGAGGCCGCCTCGGCCCGGATCCCCCCGCCGAGGTCGACAATGTGCATGAATACCGGCTGCGCCGAAACGACTTGTCTGACACCGCCGACCGGCGAATCGAGGAGGCGGTCTCCGATGTCGAACATCGCCTGAATGGCCATCTCGTGGGTGAACCGAATGACGTCGTGGAGAGACTGGCACGCCCACGTGCCCATGAAGCTCATCCCGGACAACTTTGTAAGCTTGCCGGCCACCAGCTCAGGAAGCCCTGTAGTGCGACGCCCGATCAGCCTGACCGGGAGACGCCCGCGAAGCTCGGGCCACAACACGCCGGCGAAGACGCTGCGGGCTGCGACATCGAGACTCGCCGTCTCGCCGCCCGGCAGCCTGTCGAGGGCCCCCTCTACTCCAAAGAGACTCGGTACCCGAAACTCACGCAGAATGGACGCTGCGTGGCCCGTTACCGTTCCGTGCTCCACGACTATTCCGCAGACGCGCGGGAGCAACCGGACGCAGTCCGGCATCAGCCTGGGGACCACGAGGAGGGCGCCGGTCGGTGTCCGCTCCTCGTCCTCGGGCGTTATCGCAAGATGGATGGGGCCTACCGCCCGTCCGGGCCAGACAGGTTCCCCGCCTTGCAAGAGGACCTTCGCGCCTTGCGGGACATCCCGGGACACGTCCTTCATCTTTCCTGCGCGCAAAGGCCGGGCCTGGAGGATGAAGAGCGTACCTGCCTCGTCGATAGCCCACTCGATGTCCTGGGGACAACGGAAGTAGCGCTCGATACCGAGCCCCGCTTCTGCAATTAGCAGGACCTCCTCGTCCGTAACGGAGGCACGCCCCTGTTCTTCGGAGGATTCAGACAGGCGTGTGACGCCTCCGCCCTCGGCGCACTCGATGCGGTCCGGCTTTCGGGGGATGCGTCGTTCCACGATGCGGGAAGGGCCTCGGGACACGACGAACTCATCGGCGACCGCCAACCCGCCGGACACCTCCTGGCCCAGGCCGCGCACAGCCGTGACGAGAAGCACCGGCTCTTTCAGTTTTTCCGGGCGACGGGTAAAGAGCACACCCGAGGCCCGGGCGCGGACCATGCGCTGCACGAGCACGGCCATGGGGGTATCGACTTCGGCGAGGCCCGCCGCGCGCCTGTAAAAGACCGACCGAGGGGAAAAGCGGCTTTCTACGACCCGCTTCCAGGCCTCCGGCACCTCCGGCTCAGGTACGTTGATGAACGTCTCGAACTGCCCCGCAAAGGAAAGACCGCTGTCCTCGCCCACTGCGCTGGACCTGACGGCGACGCATTCGCCCGGCCGTAATCCCAGGGCGCTGTTGGCCGCGCGGATCCCCTGTTCCACTGCCGGCGGTATCCGCGACTCCCGCACGAGGGCCTGCGCCATCTCGCAAAGGCGTCCGAACTCGGGCGTGTCAGGCCGCGCCGGCGCCAAGATGGTTCGCAGTTTGCCGGAAAGTCCGTCCGTTTCGACGAACTGCCGATAGGCCTCGGTGGTGACTACAAACGCCTCCGGCACTCTTAGCTTCAGATCGCAATCGAGGCGCGCCAGGTTCAACGCTTTGCCCCCGACCCTGCTGGCGGTGATCGAGTTGACCTCTCCGAGCTTCAGGGTAAGAGAAGCCCCTTCCTCGTCAGGCATCCTTTCGATAAAGCCGAGCACATCGGCCCGGAGTCCGGCAATAACGTTTCTCAGGTCGAAGTAGCGGTTCCCTGCGAGCTGATTGAGGACCTGGACCATCTCCTCGGTCCCGTCGAAGAGGGCGCGTATGCGCATGCGGACCCTGGGGTGATAGAAGGAGGACCAGGACGACTCCTCCTCGAGATCGGCAAGAAGGCCGAGGACTTCGTTGTTAAGGGTAAGGAGGTTGCGGAAGAGCCGATACTTGGAATGGAGGCGCTCCACGGCCTCCAGCGAGCGCGGCTTTTGGCGCCGGCCGAACAGACCCTCCATGAAAAGCCTTCTCAGGTCTGCTTCCACGTCCAGAATGGGCCCTCGGTTGCTCGATCCGCCTCTGCGGCGGAGCCGTCCGAGGAAATCGACTGCGACCCCCGTCGTAACGGTCACGAGGAGCGCGAGAAGCCCGAAAAGAAGACCGTTCTCGTGGGCAAGGTCAAAGAGGGAGGCGGGCAGACCGACGCGCTGAAGCGTCACATGTTCGATGTCCTCGCGGAGCACCCCCCCTCCGGTCAGCTCGTAAACGGCCACCTCCAGGTCCCCAGGCGGAGTACCCGCCGGTAGCGGCACCGCCACATCGAAAACGCGTCGCCCCTGCTCCTGATCAGCGAGATGCACCGCCCCCGGGACGATACGGTAGAGGCCTTCGCGCTCCTTGAAGTCGACGAAATGACCAAGCATCGGGCGACGGTCGACCTTGGTCCCTTCGACGCCCATCTGCGCCTCGATCGGCTCATAGCCCAGCTGGAGTTGCGTGCGTACGGCCGGTGTCGCGGTCGCCGCCAGGGACGACGAGGTGTACACGGCATAGAAGGTCGGCGCGTTACGGAAGGTTACATGCTCGATCCCCCCCCATACGAGCCCTCCGATCTTTCCGCGCCGGTTAAACACGTGATGCTCCGGCGGCCCCTTTATCCGTACCGCCACCTGGGAGTCTTTGGCAACCCTGCCGGAAATATGCAAGGTGGCGCCGTTGTAAAATGTGCCCGCGGCGATGCGGACAGGTTCTACGTGGGAGAAGGTCGCGGCGACATGCCTCATCTCACTCGCCCGGCACATGAGAGAGAAAAATGTTGGGCGTTCTGAATAAGTTCCAGCCGATCTGGCAAGCCACTATAAGGATGATGAACGCCAGTAGAATCTTAAGCTGGTCGGCACGCATCCGTCTCCCCACTTTGGTCCCGACCATCGCCCCGGTCGTCGTGCCTATTGCGAGCAGGAAGGCGAGCACGAAGTCCACCGTATGGTTCTGCGAAGCACATACAGCATCAGCGGGAGCATGATAAAGCCTCCGCCGACGCCCATCATGGCAGCCAGTATCCCCGCCAGCATGCCGAACGCGATGGGAACGAGCAATGATACCTGGATGTCGGACTTTGGAAACCGCACGCGCAGCGGCAGCTTCTCGATCCATGTCCGGCCGCGTATGGGCTCGAACCTGCGCTCGGCCATGTAGGCGCCGCTGCGTCTCTGTGCGATCGATTCCAGCAGCATAAGGGTACCGATAATCCCGAGCATGACCAGGTAGAGGATGCGGATGGCGCTGTTCGCCGGACCGGAGCGATTCAGCCAGTGAATCAGCTCGACGCCGGCCACGCTGCCTACGGAGCCTCCGACGAAGAGCCAAAAGCCCATTTTATAGTCGACCGTCCGGCCGCGCGAGTGCTCGAGGGTCCCGGTCGTCGAGCCTGCAACGATGGCGGCCGCATCCGAGGCCGCAGCGACGGCCGGCGATATCCCTAAGAACATGAGGAGCGGAGTAAGCAGGAAGCCACCGCCGACCCCGAAGAGGCCGGACAGCAACCCCACGACGCCCCCGGCAGCGAAAATGACCGGGACGCTCACGCTCATCTGGGCAATGGGAAGGAAAATATTCATTATCCCTTAGCTTTTGCTTGATTACATAATCATCCCCAATCGGCTGTCAGTCAATTCATAAATTCTTATAATATCGATAAGTTTTGTTTGTAGTGACGCATTTTCTCACACAGGACGAAGAAGTCGTTGCGGGTCTGAAAGGGGCAGCGAGCCAGCGGTGCGAAAATGAGGTCGAAATACGAAGAACGACCGGATGAACGCGCAAAGCGGCTATTCATCCGGTCGAGAGCAAAGACAACCTAAGTGCCGAGTTTAAACGTCTGGATTCGCTAGAGACCTCAGGGGCTTGCTTTGAAACGGTAATGCCAAAACTATAATGGTAGGGTAGGGCGGGGGGCTAGAAAAAGAAGAAAAGGAAGGGGTAGACTATAAGCCGGGTTCTGTTACCGGGTACGGTACATGGTCATTTCTCTTCTGGTCCGCTGCGCGGACCTCTTGCGGCCTACCTGGGTCGGAGGACGGGCCATCCTCACCGCCCCTTTCGACGGTCCCCTTTTTGGCCTTGCATCGGATGGGGTTTGCCTGGCCACTTAGTCGCCTAAGTGCCGGTGGGCTCTTACCCCGCCATTTCACCCTTACCTCCGGAGGGAGGCGGTATCTTTTCTGTGGCACTTTCCTTGGGATTGCTCCCAGTCCCCATTAAGGACCATCCTGCCCTTCGATGCCCGGACTTTCCTCAGGATTTGCATCCCGCGACCATGCGTCTACCCCTTTTTGCGCAGCCGCAAACTTCGCCAGCTTGTCCGCCAGCCTGTTTTTTTCCCTCGGGATATATTTTACCTTAAAATCCAAAAGATTTCGAATCATCCGGAACGCCTCTGCCAGGTAAGGCCTCAACTTTTCGTTCCTGATGCGATACTTGCCCAGGACCTGGTTGGCTACGAGGAGGGAATCCGTGTACACCCTGACCGGCCGGGCATGGTTCCCGACCTTGCGCAGCGCCCGGATAAGGGCCTCATACTCGGCCATATTGTTTGTCATCAAGCCGAGGTGGACGCTTTCCCTCCAGACCTCTTTCCCGTACTCGTCGAAGGCGACAATCCCCGCGCCCGAAGGACCCGGGTTGCCTAGAGAGGCCCCATCGATATAGATGTGCCATTCCTTCATTCTTCTTGATAACAGAAAATCCTGTTGCAGCTCGGGCAGGTGATGATCCTGCTGTTCTTCATCACCTCTATGAAGAGTTGGGGCGGGATATTCATGAAGCAGCCGAGGCAGGTCCCGTTCTTTACGTTGACGACCGCGAGGCCGCCTCTCTTCTCTATCAGGACATTGTACCGTCCTTTAAGGTCATCGCTCATGCCCACGAGCAGTTTACCGCGCTCCTCCCGGAGTTTGGAGATAACTCCTTCCACGGCCTTTATCTCCTTTTCCAGCTCTCCGGTCTCCTTGTTTACCTCCTGTTCTCTGTTGTTCAGCTCCTTTGTGAAGGACTGGTAATCCTTTTTCAGCTCCTCTATCCTCTCCATGAGAACGATGATATCTTCCTCCGTCTTGTCGTTGTTCCCCCTTGCCGCCTCTATCTCCTTCAGGATAGCCTGATATTCCTTGTTCGTCTTCACTTCGTACAGCTTCGACTCCACCTTCTTGACCTGGGCCTTTTCCTGTTCCAGCTCCAGCTCTTTTTTCCGCCTTTCCTTTTCTAGCTCCTCTATGACCTCCTTTTCTTTTGCCAGTCTCTCCTTCGACTGGCTCACCTCGTCCTGCATCTCCTCAATCCTTAGCGGTCCCAAGGCCCTCCTCTTTTCGCTCTCCATGATTTTCGTATCGATCTTCTGTACCTGACAGAGGGTCTCTAATTCTTCATTCAATTGATTGCCTCCACGGAAAATTAAAAGGGGTGGCATTTCTGCTCACCCCTTTTTTGCTCGGTCCTATGCAAGTATTGAACAATCTCTATTTCTACCATTCCTAATTCTCTGATTTGGGCCCACCTGGCCTCGAACCAGGGGCCTACCGGTTATGAGCCGGTGGCTCTACCAACTGAGCTATGGGCCCACCTGACTCATAGATTAACCAATCAGTGAGACTCTTGTCAAGGGCTTATGCTCGCCCGTAGCTTGTACTTCTTCGCGCACAGAATAGGGCTGTGTCCGGCCGCACCCTTTTTCTTGACTTCTCTTAAAGACCCCCCGCCAAATCCCCCCCAGCCGCTCGCACCTTATTCTTTCGCTCCCAATGGTAGCCGGGTATAATCTGTGAACTACCCCCCGGCCGCTCGCACCCTTTTCTTCTGTTTTCCAATGGTACCCGGTACGAACTTGTGCAAGAACCCCCCCGGCCGCTCGCACCTTATTCTTTCGCTCCTCGCTCCCGGCCTTACCCATAATTGGTGCTCCCCCCGCTCAGATTCTTAACTCGCGACCTATGTGGGTATCTCGTTTGTCTAGTGGTACGTGGAGCTTCTGGACTGGAATAACGTATCTCTCGTCAAAAGGCTCGCCTCCGCTCAG
>JBEKOT010000045.1:0-15595 GCA_049521495.1 Syntrophorhabdales bacterium
AGTCTGTCCTGCAATGGTTTGACCTTCATCGTATCACGCTCCTTTCTTATTATTAAAAATAGCAATCTGCAAGAATGATTGCTAAAAATAATATAATGGGAGCCTTAGTTTTTTGTCAATAGCTGCGGGTCATTTTTTTTTGGAGGAGAGCCGGCCGGGTCATTCGGCGAAAAATGAGCGCCTGTTCGTCCCCGGCAGCATCAAGGGCCTGACCTGGCCGGAGCTGGCGACGTGGGCAGCGTAGTCACGGCGTCGGACAGGAGAGCGCCCTTCCTATCGTATCGACGAGCCGATCGATGCTTACCGGCTTCTGCACGAAGCTGGATATACCTAGACCGGCTGCCTCTTTTCTGGCCTGAGCTTCATCTCCCGTGAGGATAAGGACTGGCATTCCCGGCCTCGTCTGCAGGACACTTTCCGCAAGGGTAAGCCCCGACATTCGCCCCATGGACACGTCTGAAATAACGATATCGAACCTCTCGGGTTCGCGAACGAAGGCCGCAAGTGCTTCTTGCCCGTCTGTTGTTGCTTCGACCCGGTATCCCATCAACTCGAGCAACTCCCCGATGACTGCAAGGGTGGTCTCTTCATCGTCCACTAGCAGGATTCTCTCATTCATGCTTCTTCCCCTTGCTTGAGTCGTTGCATAACCAAAGACACCCGCCTCACATTCCCAAGCCGGTCCACGAGTCTGGGAGCCCAATAATCTTATCGTCACAAATCTCGGTACATTAAATGGCCGGCGCGAAGGGGGGCGGCGGGTTGCCCGCGCAGCGGGCCGCACGCTCCTCGGCGGCGGTACAACTCCGAAGGCTCGGCCGGTTCCGCAAACGCCGGAGTACGCCGGGCGAGAAGGCAATGAAGCGGATGCTTCTTCCGGCTGCCGCTCCCGACCGACGTTGACTATTCGGCTCTTATCCATTATCATATTGACATATGTTCGAGAAATTGCAGGAAAGACTTGACGTAATCTTCAAGAAAGTAAAGGGCTACGGAAAGCTCAGCGAGAGCAATATCAGGGATTCTCTGCGGGAGGTTCGAGTCGCCCTGCTCGAAGCCGACGTCAACTACAGGGTGGCCAAGGACTTTCTTGAGAAGGTGAAAGAAAAAGCCATGGGTGAAGAGGTCATGAATAGCATCACCCCCGGCCAGAAGTTTATCAAGATAGTCTATGACGAGCTCTGCGCCCTCCTGGGCGAGACGAACAAGCCCCTCGACGTGGCCGGCTCCCCGCCCGTCCCCGTGATGCTCCTCGGGCTGCAGGGTTCCGGGAAGACGACCACCGCAGGGAAGTTGGCGCTGTACTTGAGAAAAAAGGGGCGGAAGCCCCTTCTCGTTCCGACGGACGTTTATAGGCCTGCAGCGATCGAGCAGCTCGCAAAGATAGGGAGCCAGCTCGGCATAGAGGCCTTCACGCCCGCTGCCGGGACAAACCCGGTCGAGATTTGCCGGGACGCAAAAGCCTACGCGATGAAGAAGGGGTTCGACACCCTCATCGTCGATACCGCGGGCAGGCTCCATATAGATGAGGGGATGGTGCAGGAGCTCGTCCGGCAAAAGGACCTCCTCGCGCCCAGGGAGACGCTCCTCGTCGTCGACGCCATGACCGGGCAGGACGCGGTAAACATCGCGAAGTCCTTCGACGAGAAGGTTTCCATCGACGGAGTGATCCTTACGAAGCTCGACGGCGACGCGAGGGGTGGCGCCGCCCTCTCGGTCCGGGCCGCCACCGGCAAGTACATCAAGTTCATAGGCATCGGCGAGAAGCTCGATGCCCTGGAGGCGTTCCATCCGGATAGGATGGCGTCCCGTATCCTGGGCATGGGCGATGTGGTCTCCCTCGTGGAGAAGGCCCAGGAGGTGTTCGACGAGAAGAAGGCGAAGGAGCTCGAGCGGAAGCTGAGGAAGGACGAGTTCACGCTCGAAGACTTCAAGGAGCAGATCAAACAGGTCAAGAAGCTCGGGAGCATGGAATCGGTCATAGGGATGATGCCCGGCCTCGGGAAGCTCAAAGGGCTTGTAGACTTTTCGGAAGCGGAAGAAGGGATCAAGCACACGGAGGCGATCATAAACTCCATGACCGTGAAGGAGCGGCTCTATCCCCATCTTATCGACGGTTCCCGGAGGACCAGGATAGCGAAGGGAAGCGGCCTTCGCGTCCAGGACGTGAACGAGCTGTTGAAGCGGTATCTGGAGACGAAAAAAATGATCAGGAGATTTACGAAGGGAGGCATGAAGGGCCTCCCCAAACATCTATTCGGATAGGAGGCAAGGTTGGCGGTAAAATTCAGAATGACGCGGCACGGATCGAAGAAGAGACCCTATTACCGGATCGTCGTGGCGGATGAGAGATATCCGAGGGACGGAAAGTTCATAGAAATGGTGGGCACATATAACTGCCTGGCGGATCCTTTCGAGGTGCACCTTGACAAGGACAGAATAGCCGCCTGGTTCCAGAAAGGAGTGAAGCCGACAAAGACTGTCGAGGCTCTCTTTAAGCGGGAAGGGATTTTTAGCGGCGCAACACCAACACAATAATCCGTCGGAGGTGGAGCTTGCTGAAAGAACTGATCGAGTACATGGCGAAAGCGCTCGTGGACAATCCTGACCAGGTGAGGGTTTCCGAGATTGAGGGGGAGAGAACGTCGGTCATCGAATTGAACGTGGCCAAGGATGACCTGGGAAAGGTCATCGGCAAACAAGGGCGAACGGCCCGGGCCATGAGGACGATTCTTAGCGCAGCGTCCACCAAGGTAAAGAAGCGGGCCGTTCTCGAGATCATCGAGTAATGAGATTCATTCCGGTGGGGCAGGTAGCGGCCGCCCACGGGTTGAAAGGAGAGGTAAGGTTCAGGTACTACAACGAAGATGAGACGGCTTCCTTGCGGTATCCATCATTTTTCGTCGATGACAAGGGCGCAAAGATCCAGCTGAGGCCCGAAAAGCTAAGTCTGCGTAAAAACCGGTTCATAGTAAGATTTCAGGGCTTGGAGACGGCCGACGACGTTCGTTTCCTCGTGGGAAAAGAGATCTTCGTCAGAGAAGACGACCTTCCGCCCCTCGGGGAAGGCGAGTACTACGACTACCAGCTCATCGGCCTTTCCGCAATAACGGAAGACGGCAGGAAGGTCGGCATCGTGAGAGAAATCATGCATACGAAGGCGAGCGATATCCTGGTCATAGCAGGCAGGCGGGATGCGCTGATACCCATGACTGAAGACCACATCGCGAAGATCGACAGGGACAACGGGTTCATATGCGTCAGAGAGGAAGGACTCGTTGAATGATCTTCACTATCCTCACCCTGTTCCCCGCCATGTTCGAGTCCCCCTTGAAGGGCAGTCTCATAAACAAGGCGCGGGAAAAAGGTATCGTAGAATTTGACGTTATCAACATAAGAGACTTCGCTACGGACGTGCACCGCACCTGCGATGACGCCCCCTTCGGGGGCGGGGCAGGGATGGTGATGAAGGTGGAGCCCATTTATAAAGCCATGGAGGCAGTGCGAAGCAGACGGCCTGACGCCCGTTTCGTCCTCCTCACGCCCCATGGCAGGATCTTCGACCAGCAGACGGCCGCCCGGCTCGCGCGCGTCCCCCATCTTGCCCTTATCTGCGGACGCTACGAGGGCGTGGACGAGCGTGTCTCCCCCCTCGCGGATGAAGAAGTCTCCATCGGCGATTACGTGCTCTCGGGCGGAGAGGCCGCGGCCCTCGTAGTTATCGATGCCGTTTCCCGGCTGGTCCCGGGCGTGCTCGGCAACGAGGAGTCGCCTTCGGACGAGAGCTTCCACGAGGGTCTCATCGAGTACCCACAATACACGAGGCCGAGGGAATTCATGGGCGCTAATGTGCCCGATGTGCTCCTCTCGGGGAATCACGAAGAGATTCGGCGCTGGAGAAGGAAGGAATCGCTCAGGAGAACGATTCTCAGGAGGCCCGATCTCATGGAGCGCTTCCAGCCCACAGGCGAAGACGGCAAGCTCATACGACAGATCGTGGAAGAGATGGAATAACCGTGGGCGCCGTCTCCCTTGCCATAATTCATTACCCTGTCCTCGACAAGAGGGGGGATGTGGTAGCCACGAGCATCTCCAACCTGGAACTGCACGACGCAGCGAGATGTTGCATGACTTTCGGCGTGGAATTGTGCTATATTGTTACTCCTCTGGAGAGACAGAGGGGCATCGCGGAAAAGCTCCTCGATCACTGGAAAGAAGGTTACGGGCGCCGCTATAATCCGCATCGGGCGGAGGCGCTGGAAAAGCTTCGCATAAGGAAGACGGTCGCCGACGTGATGTCCGACTTTCAGGGAGGCGGCCCGGTTCTTATCGGCACGTCTTCCAGGAGAAGGGATGTTCCCCTCGGGTATGGCGAATTAAGAAAGTGGATCGACGCCGATCCGAGGCCTTTCTTGCTGATCTTCGGCACGGGTTGGGGACTGCCCGCCGAAATAGTTGGAGGCTGCGAAAGAACGCTGCTGCCGATCAAGGGACAGGGAGACTACAACCACCTGTCCTTGCGCGTCGCCATAGGCATCATCCTCGATAGGTTGTTCGGCGATCGGGATGAGGTTGCTGCTAGGAGGGGAAGATGAACGAGACTATCGACCTGATTGAAAAAGAACACATGAGGCTCGACCTCATCGACGTGGCCGTGGGGGACAGCGTCAAGGTCTTCACGAAGATCTACGAGGGCGAAAAGGAAAGGGTACAGATGTTCGAAGGCGTGGTGATTGGGAAGAGGGGCGGCAACACCAGGGCGACCTTCACCGTCCGGAAGGTCTCATACGGGGTAGGTGTAGAGAAAACCTTTCCCAAGCATTCACCCCTTATCGAGCGCATCGAGGTGCTGAGCAAGGCGAAGGTGCGGAGGGGCAAGCTGTACTATCTTAGGAACCTTAAGGGCAAAGCGGCAAAACTTAAAGAAAAAAGGGATTAGTGAACTGCCGGCTGACAGGGATGGTGGCAGGTCTTGACGAGGCCGGACGGGCGCCTCTCGCTGGTCCGGTTGTCTCATCGTGCGTGGTCTGGAAAGGCCTGCCCAGCCCGCGTGAGCCGGTCAACGATTCAAAGCTGCTCACGGAAAAACAGAGGCAACATCTCTTCCAATGGATCCTTGAAAACGCTTACAAGGTGGCGGTAGGGGTTGCCAGTTCCGAAGAGATAGAAAAGTTGAATATCCACCATGCCACGCTTCTTTCCATGGAGCGGGCAGTGCGCGGCACTTCGCTCGCGCCCGAGCTCATCCTCGTGGACGGGCTCTTTCCCTTGGAAAACTCGGACCACCGGTCGAAGCCCGTCGTCAAGGGGGACCGCAAGTGCTTCTATATAGCTTGCGCCTCCATCGTGGCAAAGGTGGTAAGGGACCGGCTCATGGTCGTCTATGATGCCGACTATCCGCAGTACCAATGGAAGAAGAACAAAGGCTATCCCACCGTCGAGCACAGGCAGGCCATCGAGGCCTTCGGCCTAACCCCCATCCACAGGAAGACCTTCGGGGGCGTAAAGGAGCACGTCCGTGGGTAACCGCGAAGAGGGCCTGGCAGGCGAGGAGATGGCGATCAAGACTTTGAAGCGAAAGGGTTACAAGATAATCGAGAGGAATTACAGAAGCAGGCTCGGTGAGATAGATGTGATCGCCGAGGAAGGCGAATGTCTCGTTTTCGTTGAGGTGAAGAAGAGAAACACGGGTCTCTTCGGAGAGGCAGTCTGCTCGATCGATGATCGGAAGAAAAAACATCTCGTCAAGGCCGCCCTCTTTTACCTGAAGACGCACGACGGCTTCAACAGGTCCGTCCGCTTCGACGTGATAGGCATAGACTCCAAGCGGATCAAGCTCGTCAAGAACGCGTTTCTGGTGGAAGAGCATGGATGAGCGCATCCTGACAATGCTGGCGCGCGTCGCAGACGGCGCGATGTCCGTTCAAGCGGCCTTCGAGGAGCTGAAGGACATTCCGTACCAGGACCTCATGCACACGAAAATAGACCTCCACAGGCAGCTCAGGAAGGGCGTCCAGGAGGTGATCTTCGGCGAGGGCAAGACCTTCGAGCAGATCTGCGAGATCGTCCGTTGCATGAGGGAGAAGGGGGTCGATGTCCTCGCTACGAGGATCGACTCCGAGAAGGGGACCCGGCTCGTCGCTTCCTTTCCGGACGGCGCCTACGAGGAAAAGGCGCGGTGCTTCATGATAAGGAAAGATACGTCCGTAAAGGGCAAGGGCACAATCCTTGTCGTCTCCGCCGGTACAAGCGACATCCCCGTGGCTGAAGAGGCCTACCTGGTCTCCACCTTCTTCGGCAACGCGACGGAGCGGCTCTACGACGTGGGCGTCGCCGGCATACACCGCCTTTTCCAAAACATGGACCTTTTGAAGAAGGCCCGGGTGGTCATCGTTGCGGCGGGCATGGAAGGGGCGCTCCCCTCCATCGTAGCAGGCATCGTGGGCGTTCCTGTGATCGCCGTTCCGACGAGCATCGGGTACGGGGCGAGCCTGGGCGGCTTCTCGGCCCTTCTCGCCATGCTCAACTCATGTTCGACCGTTGCCACCTTCAACATCGACAACGGCTTCGGCGCAGCGTATTTCGCAACTCTCATCAACCGCCTATGAAGATACTCTACTTAGATCCCGTCCTGGGCATAAGCGGCGACATGACAATCAGCGCTCTCCTCGACGCCGGATGCCCTTTCCAGGTGCTTTCGGACATGCTCGCCCGGCTGCCTGTCGGCATGCCTTCCATAAAACCGGAAAAAAAGCGCAGGGGCGCGGTAGAGGGGACCCATCTTCTCATGGGCCCATCCGACATCCACCTTTCAGTCGACCAAATGCGGCAGATGATAGATGGCCTCGAGGCGGAACCACGGGTGAAGGCGGACGCGGCTGCAATCCTCGATGTCATCGTCGAGGCGGAGTCGAAGGTGCACGGCGTGCCCGGGGAGGCGATGCATTTTCACGAGCTCTCCCATATAGACACCCTCATCGATATCCTCTGCGTCGCCCGGGCCGTGGCCTATTTCTCCATAGACAACGTGTTTTCAGGCCCTATACCGGTCGGCAGGGGCTTCGTGAAGACGGCCCACGGAATAATGCCCAACCCCCCTCCCGCCACTACCGAGCTGCTTTCCGGCTTCAAAGTGGTCTTCATGGATGAAGAGCTGGAGCTGACTACCCCGACGGGGGCGGCGATCGTCCGGCACTATGTAAAGAGCCAGGCCCGTATACCCTTCACGATTCTCCGCCATGGCTGCGGTTTCGGGACTTTCGAAACGGAGCGGCCGAACGTTCTGCGCGTCTTTGTCGGCGAGACCGGAGAGACCGTTCTCGACGAAGAGGTGTGGGTCATAGAAGCGGACATGGACGACATGGAGACGGAGTACATGGGGGCCGTGGCCGACAGGATTCGAGAGCGCGGCGCCCTCGACGTCCTCTACTTCCCCGTGCAGATGAAAAAGGGCAGGTCGGGCTTGCGCCTTTCCGTCCTCACCCCCCTTTCCAGAATCGGCGAACTGACGGACGCGGTTTTTCAGGAAACGTCTACCTTCGGCCTGCGGCTCAGGCAGGAGTTCCGGACCGTCCTCGTCAGGAAGGAAGAGGTGAGGCAAACATCCCTCGGTCCGGTCAAAGTAAAGCAGGCTTACGACCGGTCGGGGCGGCCCGTGAAAACCCACCTCGAGTTCGAAGAGGTGAAGAGGATTGCCGACGAGCAAAAAAAGCCGTACCGCGAGCTACTGGAGGCCCTTAAGAAAGAACTTTAGGTCCTCGAAGAGACCGGGCTTGACCGCCCGGTCTATTTTTTTCAGCATGTCCGCCTTCATGTACTTCAACTGGGCAAGCCACAGGTGATCGTCCACCTCGATGTAAAGGAACTTTCCGGTCACCCGCGCAGGCGTCGTGTGGGCCGCTACATGCTCCCCCACGATCTGCCCCCACTCGGAAAAAACCCTGTAGGCCTCGATGTCGCCCCTGAAGGCCTGCTCCCTGAGTACGGTCTCCAGGATATTCTTCAGGGGAGTAAAGGGCATGCTATACCTCTCTCCTCGGGAAGAGGGGCTGTATCCTGTCTATGGTTGCAAGATCTCCCGCATGGTAGAAGCGCCGCTCGTCGTCGAAAGAAGCCCTTTCGATCTCTCGACTCATCCCCAAGGCCCTCCAGGCAATCGCGGTCTTCGAGGGCATGAAGGGAAAGAGGAGGAGCGTGCTTATCCTGACCCCGTTCCAGATGTTGTGCAGCACAGTTGCGAGGCGAGGCCCATTCTCTTTGGCAAGCCTCCAGGGCGCCTCCGTGTCAATGTACCGGTTCAGGAGGGCGGTAAGCTCAAAGACGGCGGAAAGTGCCCTGGAGAAGCCGAAGGTGCCCATCTCCCTCTCGTAATCGGCAACGAGAAGGGCCGTCCGCTCGAGGAGCATCTCGTCCGTGCCTCCCGATCCATCCGGCTGCGGGAGCCTCCCGGCCTGGAACTTTCCAATCATGTTCGTGCTTCTGGAGACGAGGTTTCCGTAGTCGTTGGCAAGGTCCCCGTTTATGCGGGCAACGATGGCCTCTTTCGAAAAATCACCGTCGAGGCCGAAGGGCACCTCGCGGAACAGGAAGAAGCGGAACTCGTCTACCCCGTAGCTCTTCGCCACTTCGACGGGGTCCACCACATTCCCCAGGGACTTGGACATCTTCTGACCTTCCACGGTCCACCAGCCGTGGGCAAATATCTGCTTCGGCAGCGGCAGGCCGGCAGACATGAGGAAGGAGCTCCAGTAGACGGCGTGGAACCGCAAGATGTCTTTCCCTATGAGGTGGGCGTCGCACGGCCAGAAGCGCTCGAATTGCTCCATATTGTCAAGGAAACCGGCACCGGTCAGATAGTTGGCCAGGGCATCGAACCAGACATAGACCACGTGCCTGGGGTTGCCGGGGACGGTAATGCCCCAGTCGAAGGTGGTCCTGCTTATGGAAAGGTCCCGTAACCCCCCCCTCACGAAGCTCGCCACTTCGTTGTACCGCGCCTCGGGCAGGACGAAGTCCCTGTGCGTCTCGAGATGGCGGAGCAGGGCGTCACCGTATTTCGACATCCTGAAGAAGTAGCTTTCCTCCTTCAGGCGCTCGACATCCCGGCCGCAATCAGGACATTTGCCTTCCTTTAGCTGGAGTTCGGTAAAATAGGCCTCGCACGGGGTGCAGTACCAGTCCTCGTATTCGCCCAGGTAGATGTCCCCCTTCTCCCGGATACGCTCGAAGAGGTACTGGACCACCCGTTTGTGGGCCGCACCGGTCGTTCTTATGAAGGCCGTATTCGTGACTTGGAGAAGCTCCCAGAGACCGGTGAAGGTAGGGACCATCCCGTCGGCCAGCTCCCGAGGGGTAACGCCCTGTTCCAGGGCGGACTTCTGAACCTTCTGGCCGTGCTCGTCGACGCCCGTCAGAAAAAAAACGTCGTAGCCCAGCAACCTCTTGTAGCGCGCCATGACGTCCGCGGCGCAGGTCGTGTAGGCGTGTCCGATGTGGGGCACGTCGTTGATGTAGTAGATCGGCGTGGTAATGTAATATGTGCTTTTCATCCCTCTTTTATTCGCTTTTCAGCGGCCTGATGTCGCTCACCGGGAAAGTGGCCTCTTTCCCCTCAAGGGTTTCTACCGTCACCGTCCGGGTGAA
Source organism: Syntrophorhabdales bacterium (assembly GCA_049521495.1). Lineage (GTDB taxonomy): Bacteria > Desulfobacterota > Syntrophorhabdia > Syntrophorhabdales > WCHB1-27 > CAWEPK01. The sequence goes on from JBEKOT010000045.1 coordinate 9,643, forward strand.
GACGTTGTTCTTCAAAACCTTGGCCTCGCCCTGAGGCGTCGAGACCCGTTTGCCTGCCTTGGGGAAGTCCTTTTTCAGGTTGACGTACATTTCGTACTCGTAACCTAGACAGCACATGAGCCTTCCGCAGACCCCCGAGATCTTGGACGGGTTGAGAAGGAGATTCTGTTCCTTCATCATCTTGATGGAGACGATGGAGAAGCTGTTCAGGAAACGTTTGCAGCAGACGACGTTCCCGCAGTTCCCGAGTCCCCCTATCATCTTGGCCTCATCCCTTACGCCCACTTGCCGCATTTCGATCCTTACCCTGAACTCCTTCGCCAGCTCTTTGACGAGCTCCCGGAAATCGACCCTGTCCTCCGAAAAAAAATAGAAGAGGAGCTTCGTTGCCCTGAGCAGATACTCGGCCCGCAGGAGCTTCATTGGAAGCTTCATCTCCTCGATCTTCCGCCTGCAGACATCGAAGGCATGACCCTCTTTTTCCTTCAGTGCCATGTGGTCAGACACCTCTTCCGCCGATGCCTTTCGTATTACCTTCCGCAAGCCCTCTCTCGCGGTTTCCGATGGTTCGGTCGCAACGATGCCCAGGCACTCGCCCTTTTCAAGGTCGCAGACAACGTAGTCTCCCCGCTGCACCTCGTCGGCAGTTTCCAGCTCGACGGTTCCCGTTAGACGATCAAATTTGACGCGACACGACTTCATGCCGGCCTCATTATGTGGACTAGCAGGTTCTCGAGGGCAAGCCATCTGTTCACGTTATAACGGAGAGTCCTTATCATCTCCTGCACCTCCGCGATGGACGATTCAACCCAGCGGTAGCCGGCCGGCCCTTTGACGATAATTTCGGCAAGGTCGCCGTTTAGGAAGCCCGAAGCGTCACCCGTCTGACGGTACCACCAGAGGTCCCTCAAAAAGGCCAGGAGGAAGGAGATATACTCCATCTCCTGCCCCTTCGCAGCCATCCTCTCGGAAAGGGCCGACGCCCGGGCGAAAGACCCGCCAACGCCCATCAGCAGTTCTGCAATCTTCTGCCTCATTCCGTAGTTCTCTTCATCCATCCAGAAAAGCCCGGCTGCGATGCTGCCGCCTGACATAGCCGCGAGATCGGCCGCTCTCTGCCCGGATAAGCCCTCCCGCTCGAAATAAGACTGCACCGTCTCGGTAGGGAGCGGGCCGAACCCGATGCGCATGCAGCGCGACCTTACGGTCAGCGGCACATCTTGCTCCCGCGAGGAGACAAGGATAAACAGGTTGGAGGGCGGGGGTTCCTCCAATGTTTTCAGAAGGGCGTTTGCCGCCTCGCGGGTCATCAGGTCCGCATCGTCAAGGAGGACGACCCTGACCGGCGCCTCAAAGGGCGGCTGGTAGACCTCTTTGGTGATGGCCCGCAGCGCCTCGATTTTGATCGATTGCCCACCCGAAATAAGCGTGAAATCGGGATGCAGACCGGCTGAAAGGAGCTTGCAGCCGTGGCAAGCGCCGCAGACACTGCCTCTTGCGCAAAGGAGGTTCGCAACGAAATCGACGGCTGCTGTCCGCTTCCCGACGCCCTTCGTCCCCGCGAAAAGCAGCGCGTGGGGAAGCCTGCCGCCTTCCACGAGCGACGCAAGCTGACGTTTCTGGCGATCGTGGCCCAGGATGCTAAACTCCATGGCTCTCCAGCAGCTTTTCCACCCTGTCCCGAATTATCTCGTGGGTGGCTTCTATTCCCTTTCTCCCGTTGACGACAAAAAACCTCTTCCCGTCCTCTTCGGCCAGCATGAGGTAGCCCCGTCTGATCTTCTCGTGGAACGCGGCCCCTTCATCTTCGAACCTGTCCGACTGGTTTTCGCGGGCAAGCTTTCTTCCCAGTCCGGTATCGACGTCGCAGTCGAGAAGGATCGTAAGGTTGGGCATGACGCCTTTCGTAACCAAGCGGTTCAGGGTCGAGATGATCCCGAGGTCTACGCCCCTGCCGTACCCCTGGTAGGCATAGGTGGCGTCGACGAACCGGTCGCACAGCACTACCTCTCCCCTGCCCAGCGCCGGCAGGATGACCTCCTCCATGTGCTGCGTCCGAACGGCCATGAAGATGAGCAGCTCGGAAAGGTGAAGGACTCGAAGGTCCTTCTGCAGCAGAACCTTGCGAAGCGCTTCGCCGAGGGCCGTTCCGCCCGGCTCCCGAGTCTTCAGAACATGATGGCCTTTACGCTGCAGGTACTGGTAAAGAAGCTCGACCTGCGTGGTCTTTCCGCTGCCTTCGATGCCTTCGAATGTGATAAGCATGGGGCCGCCTATTTGGAAACCCTTGTGATGTACTCCCCCGACCTGGTGTCGATCTTTATCACGTCCCCCTCCTCCAGGAAAAGGGGCACCTGGAGAGTGTATCCCGATTCCAGCTCGGCCGGCTTGGTCGCGTTCTGGGCCGTATCTCCCTTTATGCCCGGCTCCGTTTTCACGACTGCGAGGTCGACGAAATTCGGAAGATCTACGCCGATCGCCTTTCCCTTGTAAAACGATACGTTTATTGTCAGACCTTCCTTCAGATAGTTCCTCGCGTCGCCAAGGTTCTCCTCCTCGATGAAGAGCTGGTCGTAGGTATTCACGTCCATGAAGTAGTAGTTGACCCCGTCCCGGTACATGTACTGCATGGACTTCTCTTCCATCTCAGGGATATCGACTTTGTCGCCCGACCTGAACGTCCTGTCGAGCACGTTTCCCGTGACCAGGCTCTTGATCCTGGTCCGGACAAAAGCACCGCCCTTCCCCGGCTTGACGTGCTGGAAATCGACTATGATAAAAGGTTCGTTGTCCACCAGAACCTTCAATCCCTTCCTGAATTCACTAGTTGCTATCATCATGGCAAGCCCCCTCTCGTCTCCAATAGATCCTTTCGCAAATGGGTCAGGACCTCTCCTCCGTTTTCCCTCACGAGCACCATATCTTCGAGGCGCACTCCTCCGACGTGGGGTATGTAGATACCGGGTTCGACGGTAATGACCATCGATTCCTCCAAGATCCCCTCGCTTTTGGCCGTAACAGCGGGCAGCTCGTGAACGGCTATGCCTACGCCGTGACCCGTGCCGTGGCCGAAGAATTCTCCGTAGCCCTTCTCCTCTATGAAACCCCGCACCGCCATGTCCAGCTCTTTAACGGGCAGGCCGGCCCGCACCGCCTCGATACCCTTCTGCTTTGCGCCGAAGACGACCTCATGGATCTCTTTCATCTGTTTGCTCGTCTCGCCGAGAGAAACCGTGCAGCTCTCATCGGAGCAATACCCGTCGAGCTGGCAACCGAAGTCTATGATGACCAGTTCGCCCGCCTCAAGTTTCTTGTCCGTAGGGCGGCCGTGCGGAAGGGCGGCCCTCGGACCGGAGGCGACTATGGTTTCGAAGGACGGCCCCTCGGCCCCGAGGAGCCGCATCGTGCAATCCAGCTCGTTCGCGATCTCCCTTTCCGTATTCCCGGGGACAATTTTGTTGAGAACTGCGGAAAAAGCGTCGGTGGCGATACGAATTGCCTTCCGAATCGCCAAGATTTCCTGGGGCTCCTTACATCGCCTTATAGACTCGATGTCGTTCGCGAGCGGCACGAATTCGACGTCGGGGCTTGCCTCCTTCCACGACTGGTACATATGGTAAGTCGTCTGTACGCTGTCAAAACCCGTCTTAGTAATGCCGTATTGCCGGAAAAGGCCTTCGAGGGCCTGGTCCTTCGCCTTCACCTCGACAACGACGCAGCCTGTCGCGACTTCCCTGGCGTAGGTGATATACCTGCTGTCGGTGAGGAGGATCACGTCGCCCCTGGTTACGAGCGCCGTTCCCTCGGTACCCCTGAAGCCGGTAAGATAGAAAATGTTCTCCATCCCTCTGATGATGCAGGCATGGAGATCTTGCCGTTCCAGGAGCTCGACGACGCTACTTACCCGCTTCTCTCTCATCGCGCCTTTCTTCGAGCTTCCTTAAGAGCCGGGAGAGGAGCTTCAGCCTTCTTGTGCCCGGCGTTTCCTCGGAAAGGAGCGCGAGCCGCCTCCTGTAAAAGATATTTTCACCGTCCCTCGACGCAAGCTTCTCGTAGGCTTCCCTGGCCTTGTCGAAGTGGCCCTGGTGCATATATATCTCTGCTAATGTCGAAGAAAGTATCCTCAGTTTATCCCCTGACACTCCCGGTCCCTGCCCAGTAACTTTTGACCATAATTATAGCACAAACAACCGTCCCCTGCCCGGATATTCAGGGTATATAGCCGGATCATGGCTGGGGGATCAGGATTCGAACCTGAATAGCGGGCTCCAAAGGCCCGTGTCCTGCCGTTAGACGATCCCCCAGGCTCGTATCCCTATATTATTAGCTTCCGATTTTGCTGCCGTCAAGCCTATGGCGCACGGACGGTCACGGGGGCGACATCCGGCCGTCCGATCGGCCTTCTGTCTTCTCCCGTGAACTACCCCTGAAATTGCCATTCCGATTGGTTATATTCCATAAAGAAGATCGATGGAGGGTGTCGTGAAAGGAGAGGGAACGAAAGATATCAAGATCAAAAGGACTTTGGACAACCACGTTCTCGACAGCAGCGTCATCGCGCTGATGTTGTCCGAGATGAAGCGCCGGCGGAAAGCCAGGGAAAGGGCTAGAGTTTTTCCGTCCCTTGTCGGAGCGATGAACGCTGCCCGTTTCCTTGGCCTGTCGCTGAAGCACCATCTTCTTCCCTTGTTCAGGAGCCGGCTCTGGTGCAGATGACGGATGAAGCGCAATAGGCCCTTATTATAGGAACGTCCGCCTCCGCCCAATCGAGCGTCAGGAGTTCCTCGGCCTTCAGCCAGGCTGCTGCGCCGTGTTCATGAAGGAATATTTCGCCTCCTTCGATAGAACAGACAAACGGATAAAGGGTGACCGTAAAACGTGGATATTTGTGCGTCGATGGAGGCAACTTCCTGTCGATTGCTATTTGCAAGCCTAATTCTTCGGCGACCTCACGCCGCACGCAAGCTTCCGCGCTTTCATCAGGCTTGATCTTTCCGCCGGGAAACTCCCATTTCAGGGGCATTATCATCTCCGGACCGCGGCGAACGGCAAGGACAAGACCCTTATGCTCGATAATTGCGCAGGTGACATGGATATGCTTCCCGGCATGGTCGTGGGAGTAGCTTTTTTGCATATAGCCCGCTTCCGAAAGGGGTCCCGGAATCCTCGAAGAAGGGCAGTGCCCTTTCCGATTGATTCTGGTAAGATAGAAATTAATAGCCTATAACCCCTAAGGCGTCAAGCGTAATCCTGCGGGGGGTCAGGCGGGTTAGGCCGCGTAAGGAGGAGGATATGTTAGGCAAGATACTGGTCCCGGTCGATTTTTCCGAGTATACCGATGAGATCGTAACGTTCGCAGCCGAGATCGCAAGGCGGTTCGATGCGTCCGTGCACGTGATCCATGTTGTCCCGACAATGGACTATTTTGCCCCTTACGAATCTTTTATGGCAGCCGAATACACCGAGACGATGCAGAAAGGCGTCAAAGCCGAGATCGATAAGAAGCTCGATGCAGTGGCCTCCAGGATCACGGGGGCCGCCGTTACGAAGGCTATACGGACCGGGTCGGCCTCCGTCGAGATTATCGATTATGCGGAATCGATCGGTGCCGAGCTGATCGTCATGGGAACTCATGGAAGAGGGGGGCTGGAACACATCTTTATGGGCAGCGTCGCCGAGAAGGTCGTGCGCAAATCATCGTGCCCCGTGCTTACAATCCGGCCGAGCCGGAAGGCACCGAAGACGCCTTAGCGGCCGGCTCCATTTCCAGAACCATACCGGGGGGCGGGGAGCTTCCACGCCGGGAATCAACCCCGGTTCATGGCGCTCCTTCAACCGGCCGCAGACAGGCTCTCAAGGAGAGCTCCCCGTCAAGATCTCCTTCAGACGCAGGGCGTTCGCGGCAGCACTGCCCCTGTAGCAGTTGTTGAACATTGCATATGTCTCTTTCGCC
>JBEKOT010000046.1:0-16055 GCA_049521495.1 Syntrophorhabdales bacterium
ATTGCAAAAAAGGCAGGCGCCCTTCTTTCTCCGACGCCATGGATGCGGAAGGGGCAAGACGCATGTTCGCACTACTCGTCGAGAAGGCGGGCCGGCTCGTCGATAAGGTCGAGACGGGAGTCTTTCAGGCGGCGATGGACGTCCACTTAGTCAATGACGGCCCGGTCACCATTATCCTTGATTCGAGGGTCTAGGCGCCATTGACCGGGACCGGGTAGCGCCGCTGAGCCCTACCCTACTACGTTGCCTAGTTGGAATATGGGCAGATACATTGCCACTATGAGGCCGCCCAGCACTACGCCCAGGACTATCATGATCGCCGGTTCCAGGAGGGACGTGAGGTTGGTCACCATGTTGTCCACGTCCTCCTCGTAAAAATCGGCGACTTTGTTCAACATGTTGTCGAGGGCGCCCGTTGCCTCACCCACCTGGACCATCTGAACGGCCATAGCGGGGAAAACGCCGCTCTCCCGGAGCGGCTCGGAGATGCTCCTGCCTTCGGAAATGTCCGCCCGTGCCCTGAAAAGCGCATCCTCGATTATCTTGTTGCCCGCCGTCTTAGCCACTATCGTGAGGGCTTCTAGGATCGATACGCCGCTCGAAATGAGGGTCGAAAGCGTCCTCGTCACCCTGGCAACCGATGCCTTCTGGAGGATACGGCCGATAACGGGGACTTTCAGTATCAGCCTGTCGACGGTCTTCCTGCCGCCATCAGTCCTGTAATATTGGCGCAACAGAAAGGCGGCGGCGGCAGCACCTGCCGCCATGTACAGAATCCCCGACTTGACGAGCTTGCTCAAGCCTATCACTATCTGCGTCGGCACTGGCAGGGTCCTTCCGAAGCTGGTGAACATTCGCTCGAAAACCGGAATGACGAAAACGAGGAGGACGATTACGACGCCTACCGCCACGACGACGATGCTCGACGGATAGATGAGGGCGGTCTTCACCTTCCTCCTCAACTTCTCCGTCTTCTCTATGTAGTTGGCGAGCCGCGCCAGGATAGTGTCCAGCATGCCCCCCTCCTCGCCGGCCACGACGAGGCTCACGTAGAGCTCGTCGAAGCACTTGGGGTAGAAGCCGAGCGTCTCGGCAAAACGGGCTCCGCCCTCAATCTTCGTCTTCATTTCAGCGGTGATCCCCCGCAAAGAGGCATTTTCCAGCTGGGTAGAGAGGCCTTCCAGGGACTGGACGAGGGGCAGCCCGGAAGCGATCATCACGGAGAGTTGGCGCGTCAGTATGCCTATCTGGCTGCGGTTCACTCGTTTGCCTGTCTTGGACTTCGACTTCGCTGCGGCGTCCGCCCTTTTGCTGGCACGGGTCAGGAACACGCCGTCCTTTCTGACCAGCGCCCGCAGGTGCTCGACAGACGGGGCCCCCAGTACGCCTTTCTTGAAATCGCCCCCCTGGCTCCTGCCTTCCCATTCGAATACCGGCACGATTGCCCTCCGCCGCTCTTCTCCCGAACCCCGCCTACCCCGTCTCTCCTTTTATGACGGCGTAGAAAGTCGTGTTCTCCCTCTTCACCAGCATGACGATCCCGTCCCTGACCTTTGCCTTGCCCATGGCTTCCCTGAAATCGCCCACACTTTTCACTGCTTTCCTGTTTATCTCTTTGATGATGTCGCCCGCCCTGACGTCGGCTTCGTCCGCAGGGCTTCCCTGCTGTACGTCCGTCACTATGACGCCCCTTGTGTCCTTAAGGCTCAGGTGGCGGGCGATTTCGCCCGTAATGTTCTGGACCACGAGCCCGAAGTTCCGCTCCACCTCAGGCGATGCATTCCTGGCCTCCCGCTTTTCGTCCCTTCCTTCCGCGACGGTAACATCGACGTCGAGCGGCTTGCCTTCCCGCAGCAGCCTCACTTTGACCCTCTTACCGACCTCCGTGGCCGCCACCAATTTGGGCAGTTGCTCCATATCCTTGATCGGCGTGCCGTTGAAAGATACGATCACGTCGCCCCTCCTTATATCAGCCCTGCTTGCCGGGCTGTCCTCCGTCACGTCGGAAACGAGGGCCCCTTCGGACTCCTTCAACCCGAAACTGCGCGCCAGCTCCGGCGTCACCTTCTGGATCACCACACCCAACGAACCCCTCACGACCCTGCCGCTCTCCTTAAGCTGGGGCAGGAGGGCCTTGGCCATATTGACGGGTATAGCAAATCCTATGCCCTGCCCGCCGGAGATGATGGCGGTATTTATACCCACCACTTCCCCTCTGAGGTTATACAGGGGCCCGCCGCTGTTTCCCGGATTAATAGAGGCGTCGGTCTGGATGAAATCGTCGTACGGTCCCTGGCCTATGACGCGTCCCTTTGCGCTCACTATGCCGGCGGTTACGGTATGGTCCAGGCCGTAAGGATTGCCGATCGCTACGACCCAGTCGCCCACTTCGAGCTTGTCGGAGTTTCCGAGGACGGCCGCGGGCAGACTGTTCTTCGCGCTTACCTTGATGAGGGCGATATCGGTTTTCCCGTCCTTGCCGATCACTTTCGCGTCGTATTCCTTGCCGTCGCTCAACTTTACCTTGATGCTCGTGGCCTTTTCCACCACGTGATTATTGGTCAGGATATAGCCGTCTTTGTCGATAATAACGCCGGACCCCAGGCTCTTCTGCTTGAATTCTCTGGTGGGCCCGCTGCCGAAGAACTTGTCGAAGAACTCGTCGTTGCCGAAAAAATCCCTGAAGGCGTTCCCGAACGGGCCTGGTGTGCCGATGCCCTTTACTACCGTAGTAGTGCTTATGTTGACGACGCTGGGCTTTGTCTCTTTCACAAGGCCGGCGAGAGAAGGAAAGCCCTTCTCGTAAGTTACCTGTCTGGGGTTTTCCACGGCCTGGGGGAAACCCGCAGATGGGCCGGCTGGTTTCCCCTTCATGTAAAAAGAGGCAACTGCGGCGATAATCAGTATTACGGCAATTACGTACCACTTCTTGTTTCTCATGCATTTCCTCCGCTCAATGGCAGCTTTATTGAAAAGAGGCTTCCCGAGGAAGGACGACTCTCGACCTCGATTGCCCCCTGGTGGGCCTCGGCAATCCATTTGCTGATCGACAGGCCCAGGCCGGTCCCGCTCTCCCGCTTCCTTGCCCTGTCCGCCCTGTAGAACCTGTCGAATATGTATTTAATGTCGCTCTCCGCAATGCCGACACCCGTGTCCTTCACGTTTATCCTGACGTATCCGTCGTCCAGATTCGATGATATTTCAACCTCCCCGCCGTCGCCCGTGTACTTGATGCCGTTGTCTACTATGTTCCAGAGCATTCTGCGCAGCTTCAGCTCATCCCCCCTGAGCCTGGTGTCCGCAAGGTCCGCCACTGCCAGGTGCACGTTCTTCTTCTCGGCAAACATCTTCATATCCAGGTAGACCTGGAGGATCAAGTCCCGAAGCTCGATCTCGTCCAGACTGAGCTGCATCTTCCCGGTGTCGGCTTTGGACAGAAGGAGGAGGTCGTCGATGATCTGCGTCATCCTGTCGATCTCTTCCAGATGGCTCAACAGGAGGGCCTTGTATTCTTCGCGCTTTCTCTCTTTCCGTAAAGCCACCTCCGTGCCTCCTTTCAGGATGGTCAGGGGGGTCTTCAGTTCGTGGGACACGTCTATGCTGAACTGGTTTATCCTTTGAAAGGCGTCCCGGAGCCTCGATATCATCTCGTTGAAGGTCTCGGCGAGCTTTCCGAGCTCGTCCTTCCTCGGACCTATGTCGATACACTCCTCCAGGTTGCGGTACGATATCTTCACCGCCGCCTTCCTTATCTTGTCAACCGGCTGCAAGGCCTTCTTCGCCATTAGATAACCTACGCCGATGGTCAGGCTCACGGAGGTGAAAATCCCTATGATCAGGATTATAAGGAGCCTCCTCATGGTCTCGTCGAAATCCTCGAGGGATGTCCCCACCTGCACGATGCTCGTCACCTTTCCGTTGTCCATTATAGGTATGGTGACCACTCGCAGCCTGGGCCCTGCCTTGACGATTGTCTCATAAACGACTTCCCCTGCAAGGGCCCGCTCCAGGGTGTTGAAGCTGGCCGAGAAGTTCTCGGCTTCGATGTCGCTGCTCTTTGCGCCTATTCTGCCGGACCTGTCCATGATCTGGATCAGTTTGCCCTTGGGCTTCCTGCCGAGCACGTTCTCCAGGTATCGCTCGAAGTTGCCGAACATGCTCGGGTCATGAATATCGGTCGCAGATGAAGAGATGACATCGCCCATAGACCTTATCTTGGCATCGATGCTCTTTTGCAGGCTGTTCTGGAAGTAGACGTAAACGCCTCCCGAGAAGACTAGGAGGATCAGGGAGATGATACCGCCGTAGAGAATGGTAAGCCTCCACCGTATGGGAAGGTTAGCCAGTCTTCTCATCCTCTTCCTTCAAGGTATAGCCGATTCCCCTGACCGTCTGGATGTATTTCTTTGGTGTGACCGTTTCTATCTTCTTTCTGAGGAAATTGATATAGACATCGACTATGTTTGTTGAATCGGCGGCGTTCTGCCACACGTATTCCGCGATCTCCCTGCGAGTCAACGGCCGCTCGCTGTTCTTCATCAAGATCTCCATGATGAGGAACTCCTTCTCCGTGAGCTCCGCCTCCTTGGGTCCTTTAGATAGTATGCGGTTATACGGGTTGAGCGTCAGCTCCCCGTATTTCACCATGTTGGCCTGCCTCGCCGCGCTGCGGCGCAAGAGGGCGCGTATCCTGGCGAGAAGCTCCTCAAAGGAAAAGGGCTTCGTGAGGTAGTCGTCGCTCCCTGTGTCAAGGCCGCGCACCACGTCCTCCTTCGAGCTCTTGGCGGTGATGATCAGGACGGGCGTGTTGATGCCCCAAGCCCTCATGTTCCGGAGAACTTTAAGGCCATCTATCTCCGGTATCATGAGGTCGAGGAGCACTATGTCATACTTGTGGACATTCAGGAGATCGAGCCCTTGCTTGCCGTTGAAGGCAGCGGTGACCGTATAGCCTTCCTCCTCCAGGCCCTTCCTGATGAAATCGACGACCTTGGCTTCGTCCTCTATGATCAGCACATCCATACGAGGATATTATAGTATAAGTTTGCGGCTGCGGGCAAGGCGTAGTATAGTTTGCGGCTCCGTACAAGCGCATATGCGCCGGTGCCGGCTCGCCCACGTGCTCCGACGTTTGCGACCCAGGACGCCCTAATCATCGGCCCTTGTTTTCAAGCGACGATTGGGCTATTATATCCGTTCGCGCCTTTCGCAAACCCAAGGAGAACGAAAATGCGCCTCTCGGTCATCGGCAGTCCCCGTAGCGGCAAAACGACCCTTTTCACGGCATTGAGCGGGATTGCCGCTACGACCGGCCAAAACAGGCCGGCCGTGGCCGTCATCGAGGTCCCGGACGAGCGTGTAGACAGGCTCTCCCGGATTTTCCGGCCAAAGAAAACCGTGTACAGCCGCATCGAAATCTGCGACACGGAATCCTTCCACGAGGGCGACATGAGAAACGAGGCGGTACCGGCCGGCCGGCTTCGCGAGATGCGTCTCGCGGACGCGTTCGTCGTGGTGCTCAATCGTTTCGACGATGCCGCCGGCGACGGCTCATCCGGCTTCCATACCCTCCTCAACGAGTTTATGATCGCAGATATGCTGCAGATAGAGGGGCGAATCGAGCGCATCAAGAAGGAGTCCGGAAGGAGGGGGCCGGAGCTGGAGCAGGAGAAGGCGGCGCTGGAGCAATGCCTCGCCCATCTCGAGAGGGAGCCGCTGAGAACGATGCCGCTGCTCCGGTCCGACGGAAAGGCGCTAAAGGGCTTTCAATTTCTTTCCCAGAAGCCCCTCATGGTCGTAGTGAACTGTTCCGAGGACTTGATGAAGGAAAGCGCCCAGGCAGCGGCCGGGGTAAGGACAAAGCTATCCGGCGAAGCTCCGGTAGTCGCGGCGTGCGCCAGACTTGAAGCGGAGCTCGCGATCATGGGAGCCGATGACAGGGCGGCTTTTATGGCTGAATACGGGATCGCCGAACCGCTCAAGGGAAGCATCATACGGCTGGCCTACGAAACGCTCGGCCTTGTCTCGTTCCTCACCGTCGGCGAAGACGAATGCAGGGCGTGGGCCATCCGCAGGGGCATGACCACCCAGGAGGCGGCGGGGACGATCCACACGGACCTCGCCGAGAGATTCATCCGCGCCGAAACGGTCGCCTACGACGATTTCATCGCTTACGGCGATTTCCCGGCCTGCAAGAAGGCTGGCGTCTGGCGCCTCGAGGGAAAGCAGTATGTCGTCAAGGACGGGGACATCATTTCCATAAGGGCAGGCGCCTAGAACTGCGTTAACGATCACGAGCCGACGGAAAGGAGGAAGCCATGGATTTGGGTACCCTGGAAAAGATGGATGAATCCGGTCTCCGGGAGTACTTGAGGTTCTTGCTCTGGCATTACCGGGTGATCGATGCCTTCTGGTTCCTCTACGTGGCCGAGAAGTTCGACCAGCCCTCCGCGGAGAGGATCAACGAGCGTGTCTGGGGCCGGGTGTCGAAAATGGCCGCCGCCGACCTGATCAAACGGTTCAATATCAGGCAGAAAGGCCTGAAGGGCTTCACCGAGGCCCTGAGGTTCTTCCCCTGGACGATGCTCGTCGGCTATGAGATAGATGCAAAGGACGACGAGGTGCTTATCACGGTGCCCGATTGCCCGACCCAGAGCGCCCGCCTTCGGAGAGGTCTCGGGGAGTTCTGGTGCCGGGACATGCATAAAGGAGAGTTCGAGGCTTTTGCCCGCGAGATCGATCCCGCGATAGAGGTGGAGTGCCTTTTCGCGCCGCCGGAGCACCCGAAAGACAGCTTCTGCAAATGGCGCTTCAGGCTGGCGCGATCGGGGACATAAGGGAGGCGCTCATGAAGAGCTACCGGAAAGAGCTGTGGTTCGACGTCCCCACCAGACGGGCCTATATCAACATCACCCGTGAGGTGGAAGAGGCATTGAGGGAAAGCGGGATCACCGAGGGCCTCGCGCTCGTAAATGCGATGCATATAACTGCATCGGTCTTCATCAATGACGACGAGCCCGGTTTGCACCACGACTTTGATGTCTGGCTGGAAAAAATGGCCCCCCATGAACCCGTTTCTTACTACCGGCACAACGTTGGCGAGGATAATGCCGACGCCCACCTGAAGCGCTCCGTCATGGGTAGGGAGGTCGTCGTGGCCGTGACGGCCGGAAGGCTCGACTTCGGGCCGTGGGAGCAGATTTTTTATGGAGAGTTCGATGGGCGGAGGAGAAAACGGGTACTCGTAAAGATCATTGGGGAATGAGCCATCTTCCTGAAAACCTCCGGCGCTCCGGTCAGATGGAGATCGAAGAGAATCATTTTGTCGATATTGGAATGCGACCGCGTGATATAATTAGAGCGGACACCCGCAACCGGATATGCTCAAGGGGAGAATGCCGATGAGGCCGACAGACGCCTTCGTGAGACCCATGCTTACCGACCTGTACGAGCTCACCATGGCTTACGGGTACTGGAAGAACGGGAAGCACAGGGACAGGGCGGTATTCGATCTCTTCTTCAGGAAGAACCCTTTTGGGGGCGAGTTCACTATTTTCGCCGGTCTCGAAGAGGTGATCCGTTCGCTCCACGGCTTCAGGTTTACGGACATGGACATTGCCTTCCTGAGCCGGGGCACGGTGAAGCAAAAAGCGGAACTGCAGTGCCGCTTCGAGATGGGTCTGAAGAACGGCTTTATCAGGGAGACCGCCGACGGCCCCGAGGAGTTCGCTTTCGACCATTGGGGCGCGGGATCCTGGCAGCCGACCCGCTACCCTGAGCACGACCTGGAAATACCGGCGCCCATGGCCGGCTGCGAACCCGCCTTCTTTGACTGGCTCAGGGAACTTGACTGCTCGGAAATCAAGGTCTACTCAATGCCGGAGGGCACCATCGCTTTCCCGAGGATTCCGCTCATCAGGGTGGAAGGGCCCCTCGCCGTCGCGCAGATGCAGGAAACGACTTTTCTTAACCTGACGAATTTCCCCAGCCTGATCGCGACCAATGCCGCTCGTTTCAGACTCGCCGCCGGAAAAAACAAGGGTCTCATAGAGTTCGGTCTTCGCCGGGCGCAGGGACCCGACGGAGCGGTCTCCGCGTCGAGGTACTCGTACATAGGCGGCTTCACCGGGACGAGCAACGTTCAGGCAGGCCAGCTCTTCGGACTGCCGACAAAGGGGACGATGGCCCATTCATACGTCACCGCTTTTTCCGGGCTCGAAGAGATAGCCGATCCCTTCCTGGCGGGTCCGGACGGAGCGCGGCACAATCTCGTCGACATAGCGCTCGAGTACCGCCGCCTGCTTGGCTATAACCATACCCACGAGGGGGAGCTCGCAGCCTTTATATCCTATGCCCGCTCGTTCAGCGACGGCTTCCTGGCCCTTGTTGACAGTTATGATACGCTAAAGTCGGGCCTGCCTAATTTTATCTGCGTAGCCCTCGCCCTTTTCCGAGTCGGCTACACGCCGATAGGCATAAGGCTCGATTCGGGCGATCTCGCTTACTTCTCCAAGGAGGCCAGAAAGACCTTCCGGAAGATAGGGAAAGATTTCTCCGTCGAATCCTTCGAAAAGCTCTCCATCATGGCAAGCAACGACATAAACGAGTCGATCCTCCTGTCCCTTCAACAGCAAGGCCATGAAATAGACGTTTTTGGGATAGGCACTCACCTCGTGACCTGCCAGGCCCAGCCGGCCCTGGGGTGCGTGTACAAGCTCGTGGCCCTGAACGACGTGCCGAGGATAAAGCTCACCGACGAGGCGGACAAGATGACCATTCCCGCTAGTAAAGAGGCTTACAGGCTTATCGGTGCGGACGGGCACCCCGTGCTCGACCTGATGATGGAAGCGGGCAAGCCGGCGCCGAAGGCCGGGGAAAGGATTCTCTGCCGCCATCCGCTAAACGAGGCAAAGCGCGTCTATGTGATTCCGAAGCACGTGATCCCCCTGCACCGATGCTTTTGGGACGGGCACCAGACGTGCGCCTTTCCGTCCCTCGATACGATACGCCAATACGTGATCGATCAGATCTCCGAGATGCGGCCGGACCATATGAGAGCCATAAACCCCACCCCGTACAAGATCTCGGTCGGCGAGGACCTCTACCATTCCATCCACGAGATATGGATGCACGAAGCCCCGATAACAGAGCTAAGCTGATGGCGCGGAGGTAATCCGAAGGCCCGGGCCGGTGCGGATGAACTACATCAGGTACTGTTGAAGCTGCTGGTAGCTCGTAAACTCCGTGTCGATGAAGCTGGCGCCCACATGGATGCTTCCGTTCACGGGGACTACCCGTTGAGGTTTGCAGACGAACCGCACGCTCTTTTCCTCCTCGTCGGGCAGCATGAAGGAGGTCTCGAATTGAGGATTGCCGGCCCCTTCGTAAATTTCGGACAGGGACTCTTTCGGCAGGGCAACGCGAAGCCCGCTTAGCGATATGTCGAGGATGGTCGCCTCATACTGCCTTTTTCCAATGTCCGTCACTTTTATCCTGGCGGGTATTGATACACGCTTGCGCCCATAGCGCCGCCGCTCCTGTCGATGAGGAAATTCCGGGTTCTTGCTCAGATACTCGGTCAGTATGACTTCGATGGCCGAGGAAAGGGAACGATGGTCCTCTCGCGCCACTCTCTCAAGGGAACTGCGCAGGTCTTCGCTCGTGCGGAAACAAATAGTAACTTCCTTCTTCATGGTGCTTACCTCTTATAAACATGTAGCAAAAAGTATACCACATTATCGCGCCCGGCTCCAGTCGGACAGGTCCCGGCCCGGCGAGGCAAAGGGGACCTGCGCGAGCATTTCAGATCCTTCCGGCCCCACGAAATGTAATGAAATTTTACACATCGCCCCGGACTTTTACAATCAACCCCTGTGGCGGCAACTACGATTCGGACGACAGGCGCCCCGAACCCGGCCCCGCCCCGGCGCCATTTACTGGCGGCTTCGAAAGGTGTAAATTGTTTCTCTCCATGGAAACTACCTGCGCCATATTATCAGGGGGCAGAAGCACGCGGATGGGCCGGGACAAAGCGCTGGTCCGGATAGGCGGCAGGACCCTCGTCAAATGCGCTTACGACGTTGCAAGAAAGGTATTCAAAAGGATAATCGTTGTATCGAGCCTGCACGAAGCCATGGACGGGGTCGATGCCCCCATCGTTGAGGACGTTCTGCCCATACCCGGCTCGCTGACGGGCATCGCTTCGGCCCTGATGCACGCAGAGACGCCTTACGTCTTCGTGCTCGGCAGCGACATGCCTTTCGTCACGCCGGAGGCGATGGCCTATGTCGTCGACGCATGGCGCGGCGAAGATATCGTGATACCGCGGACCGATGCCGGCCTGGAGCCGATGCACTCCCTTTACGGAAGGAGCTGCATTTCCCCGATACTCTCCGCTATCGAGCGCCGGAATATGAAGGTCATCGACCTCCTTTCCCTTGTGCCGGTAAAAGTGCTCCCGCCGGGCCCTATTTTCATGAACAGGGGCGTGTCCGTATTTACCAATATCAACACGGAGGAGGACCTCAGGATTGCCCGAAGACTTCTCCCCTGAAGCGGAGATAGAGGAGATGACGGAAACCGACCTGCCTGAGGTCATGGGGATAGAAAGGCGGTCCTTCGCAGCGCCCTGGTCTACGAAGCTCTTCAGGGAAACTCTGTCCTTTCCCCTTTCGGTCAGCCTGGTCATAAGGAAAAAGGTTGACAAAAAGGTGGCCGGTTATGCAAACTTCTACCTGATAGGAAGCGAGGTCCAGATACTGAATATAGCCGTGGCGCCGGCGGAGAGGCGGCGCGGCTATGCCACGATGCTGCTCGGCTGCGCCATGAGACTCTTGCGGAAGCGAGGGGCGGAAGAATTCTTCCTCGAGGTGCGCGAGGGGAACGCGGACGCCATCGGGCTTTACCGGAAGCTTGGCTTCAAGAAAGTGGGCAGGAGGCAGAAATACTATACGGAAACGAACGAGGACGCCCTCGTGATGCACCTCAAGGTAGGGGATGGACCGGATCGATGACATAGAGGGTAGAATCCTGCAGAACCGGTGCGTTGCGCCCGGCCACCACCTTGCTGCCGTAAAGCTCGCGAGGCCAATGACGAAGCCGAGGCCGGGCCAGTTCGTGATGGTCAGGTTTCACGGCGCAGACATCTTTCTCCGCAGGCCCTTCAGCGTTTACGACTACGGCAGGTCGGTCCTCTGGATCCTCTACAAGGTTGCAGGAAAGGGAACTTCTCATTTTGCCCGCATGGCGCGAGGAGAAGCGGTAAACGTCCTCGGCCCCCTGGGCAAAGGGTTTGCGCCCCTTGCCGGCCACTCGCCCGTCTTAGTTGCCGGCGGCATCGGGATTGCCGGCATACATCTCCTCTGGAAGCTGACGAGGGGAAAAGGCGCCCTCTTCTGGGGCTGCACGTCTGCTGACGACGTGGGCCTCCTCGGACGGATCGCAGACGGCGGACCCTATATCTCCACCATAGACGGCTCCTTCGGCTGCCGTGGCAACGTGGTGGACCTGCTGGCCGACCACTTGGGGGAAATGAAAGGTCCCATCCAGGTGTTCGCGTGCGGGCCCGAGGCTATGTACCGGAGCCTTGCGGGCCTGCTCGAAGCGGAGCGGATCCCCTGCCAGGTGCTGTTGGAGGAGAGGATGGCTTGCGGATTGGGCATCTGCTTCGGCTGTGTCGCCAAGACGCTCGACAAAAAAGAGCCCTACAAGAGGGTGTGCAAGGAAGGACCGGTTTTCGACCTATGGCAGATATCTCTGTAAGGCTTTTCGGCAGAACCTTGCGAAACCCGGTGATGAACGCCTCGGGCACGCTCGGGTACGGCATCGAGATAGAGCCGCTCTGGCCCGTCGACACGCTCGGCGCTTATGTATCGAAAGGGCTTTCCGCGCAACCCCACCACGGCAACCCGCAACCCCGCCTCCGGGAGGAGAGGTCGGCCCTTATGAACAGCATCGGCCTGCAAAATATCGGGGTCGCCAGGTTCTTCGCAGAGGTCTTTCCCCTTTTCAGGAAAAGACAAACGCCCGTCATTATAAATTTCTTCGGCTTCACCGAGGAAGAGTACGTGCGGTGTGCCGAGGCTATAGGGGACGACGGGCTGATCTGCGCCCTCGAGATGAACCTCTCGTGTCCGAATATCAAGGAGGGCGGCATCTGCTTCGGCAAGAGGCCGGAGGACGTCCACAGGATCGTAAGGCGGGTAAAGGGGGCCACGGGCCTCCCTCTCCTCGCGAAGCTCACACCGGAGACGGAGGACATTACGGCCGTAGCGAGGGCCGCATACGAGGCAGGCGCCGACGGCATCACCGTCCTCAACACGTTCCCTGCCCTCGCCGTGGACGTTGAGGGCATGCGGACGGCGGCCAGAGGGGGCCTTTCGGGTCCGTTCCTGAAACCCCTGGCCCTCCGGGCGATTGCCGATATCTCGGGCGCTCTTCCCATTCCCGTCATCGGCACAGGCGGCATCATGGACGCAGGCGACGCCCTTTCTTTTCTCATGGCCGGCGCGACTGCAGTCCAGGTGGGCACCGCAACCTTCATCGATCCCTTTACCATACCCAGGATAATAAGAGGTATTGACGAATATATGGAGGTACGCCGTATATCCAGGATAGACGAGATCATAGGTGCGGCACGTGCTCAAGATCGAGCCATATGACGCGCCGCTCGCGGCGCTGCTCGAAGAAGGTCTCAAACTCCCGCCCCTGGTGGCGAGGGTCCTTGCCGGCAGGGGCGTCAAGACGTGCGAAGAGGGGAAGCGCTTCCTCTACCCGAGTCTGGAGCACCTCTCCGATCCCTTCTTGCTTCCCGACATCGATAAAGCCGTCCACGCAGTTGCGGATGCGGTGGAGGCGGGCAGGCGGATCGGGCTCTTCGGCGACTATGACGCAGACGGCGTAACGGCGACGGCCCTGGTATCCAACTTCCTCACGGCAGCCGGCGCCGCGCCGGAGATATACCTGCCGGGGCGGGAAGAGGGCTACGGACTCAACGCGCAGGCCGTCGAGACACTCCACGGCAAGGGCGTGGAGCTGCTCCTTTGTCTCGACTGCGGCTCGTCGAACGGGCCGGAGATAGAGCTGGCCGCACGGGCTGGCATGGAAGTGGTCGTCATAGACCACCATGAGCTGGCAGACCCCCTTCCGGCGGCCTTGGCCCTAGTAAATCCCAAAAGAAAGGATGCCCTTTTCCCCACCAGGGAGCTGGCTGCCTGCGGCGTCGCCTTCTTCTTCCTCATTGCCTTGAGAAGATCCATGGATGCCAGGGGCCTGCTCCGGCTGCCCATCAACCTCAAGCGGCAGCTTGACCTCGTCGCTCTAGGGACCGTGGCCGATATGGTCCCCCTGACAGGCGACAACCGCGTGCTGGTGAAGTTCGGAATGGAGACGATGCAGAAAGCCCCGAGGCCCTGGCTCAAGTCGTTCTTCAGGCGGAACCTGATTCACCAGCAGAGGCTCGACGGTTTTGCCCTGAGCTTCATCATTATCCCCAGGATAAACGCCGCAGGCCGCGTCTCCGACCCCAAGGCTGCCCTCGATTTCCTGGTCGCCTCGGAGCAGGATGAGTGCGACCTGCTCCTTGACGCGCTGAATACTGCCAACAGGACGCGGCAAGATAGGGAAGAGGCAGTTATAAGCGAGGCCCTCGAAATGATGGAGGGCGAGGGTGAGGAGTCCTCGGAGAGGTATTCCCTGGTACTCTACAAGGAGGACTGGCCCATAGGCGTGATCGGCATAGCGGCCCAGAGGCTGGCTGAAAGCTCGGGCAAGCCGTGCATCATCTTCACGCGGGTGGACGGGACCTGGAAAGGCTCGGCGCGGGGCGTCCCCGGCCTCGACCTCTACGGCACGGTCAGCACCCTTTCCCACCTCCTCCTGAAGTTCGGCGGCCACAGGTTTGCGTGCGGCCTGTCCATGCCGGAGGAGAACCTGGGCCGCTTCCCCGGCGCCTTCGAAGAGGCGGTGAGGGGCGCGCTCGCAGGACGGGAGAAGGTGGTCGTCGTCGATGGGATTATCGAGTTCGAGGAGCTGACCGGGGAGCTGGTCGAATCCATAGAGCTTCTCGCCCCCTTCGGCTTCGGCAACCCAAGACCCGGCTTTCTCCTTACACCATCGGCGATTTCCCCGAGCAACAACAAGTCCCTCAGGTTGACCGACGGGAAGAACCGCGTATGGTACGGGAACATGCAGAGGGGCATGAAAGTTCCCGAAGGCCCGGGCGTGAAGGTCGTCGCGTGTCCCGCCATCAGGGAGGAGATGGGAGAGAAGTTCATACATCTGCACATCAGAGATTTCGTAGTATAGGGCACGGCTAATCGGGAAATCGAAATAGGAGTCGGAAAAGGCTGGGCCGTTAAGCCGCCGGGCGGCTGTCACTGTAGTCTATCGACGCGGGCGCGGCAACAGGCTTATAATAAAATCATAGGTTGAGACCTCAAAAAGGAGGAACCATGGACGGCAAGCAGCTCGCGGAATCGGTACGTAGAAAGGTTAAGGAGTTCACGAAACTATGCGCCGGAATCGATGAAGGGACAGCTTCCCGCGCTCCTGCAGGCCGATGGTCGCCGAAGCAGATCGTCTCCCATCTCTGCGGCCCTGAGGGAGTAAGCCCTGTGAGCGCTTTTCGTGTAATCATCGAGAAGGACATCCCCGAGATCCACATCGAGCCCGGGAATCCCTTCTTTTCCGATGCACGGTCCAAGACGAGCTTTGCCGACCTGCTCCGGGAGTTCGAAAAGATATACGAGGAGCGCGCCGATTTCATAGCTGGTCTCCAGCCCGAACAGCTCGGCAGGAAGGGCCACATCCCTGCCCTCAAGGATTCGCCCCTGGGCGAGTACCCGACTTTGGGGGCCCTGGTTCAAGGAATCGGCGAGTATCACCTCAGTTCTCACATCGATCACCTGAGAGAGATCCTCGCTGCCCTCGGCGCTTCCCCAAAAAGCTGAAACACGGCCGGGACGACGGGTAAGGGCCTGGTGAGGCCGCTGATCCATCGGGATGGGTTATAATACTCCCATGGATCGGGCCCTTTCCCTTCTTGAACGCTGCGAGCTCTGCCCGAGGAAGTGCGGGGTGAACCGCCTGGCCGGCGGTCGCGGTTTTTGCGGCTGCGGGGAAAACTGCGTCGTTGCGCACTACGGCCTGCATTTCGGGGAGGAGCCGCCTGTCTCCGGCACGGACGGCTCTGGGACGATTTTCTTCTCGCCGTGCAACATGCGCTGCCTCTTCTGCCAGAACTACCAGATCAGCCAGAGCGAATCGGGCACCGCCGTGTCGCCGGAGCAGCTTGCGGACATCTTTTTCGAGCTGGAAAGCAAGGGCGCCCACAATATCAACCTCGTGAGCCCCACACCCTATGCTCCCCAGATAGCCGCCGCAATAGGACGGGCGAAGGAGCAGGGCATAAGCGTTCCTTTTCTTTACAACACGAACGCTTACGAAAAGGTGGAAACCCTTCGCATTCTCGCCGGCGGGCGCGCCCGATTACCCGGCATTCGCCATGGAGGCGATCGTGGAGATGAAATCGCAGGTGGGAGACCTTGCGTGCGTCCACGGGGTGGCAACGCGGGGTCTCCTGGTCAGGCACCTGGTACTGCCCGGCGGCCTGGCAGGTTCAAGGAGAGTGATCGGGTGGATCGCGGAGACTTTAGGCCCGGCCACCGCGATCAGCTTAATGTCCCAGTATTACCCCACATACCGGGCGGGCGCCCACCCCCTCCTCCGGGAGAAGGGTCTCGAGAACGTGTTCGTCCAGGAAATGTCCAGCCCGGCATCTTACAGGCCCGACTTCACCAAGAAAAAGCCCTTCCGAAGGTAGACAGGGATTGGTGCAGGCGGTTCTCTTCGACCTTTACGGCACGCTCATCGACATCCGAACGGACGAGCACGACATGGCCGTCCATGGGGCCCTTGCCCGCTTTTTGTCCTATCTGGGCTTGCGGACAGAGGCTGAGGAGCTGAAGGCCGCCTTCTTCGGCGATATCGAGCGTCTCCTGAAGGAAAGCGGCGAGGCCCACCCGGAAATCGACGTAGCCGCCGTCTTCGAAGGGATC
>JBEKOT010000047.1:0-17258 GCA_049521495.1 Syntrophorhabdales bacterium
TGCCGAGGACCGGAATCGAACCAGTGACACGCGGATTTTCAGTCCGCTGCTCTACCGACTGAGCTACCTCGGCATAGCCCAATTTTAACTGCAATTGCGCCTGTAGTCAAGACTTATAGCCCCGGGCCGCAAATTTGAGGACAGGGGCCGGGCCTGCCATTTTGCATCTTTAAAAGAAAAGGTCCGGGCATTAATTTTATCTATGAAGGCCAAAAGCGTCGAGGTGGTTATGAGAAGAGCCGCAAAAAAATTAACGCGCATAGCGATGCTAAGCATCATGGCCGCCACCTTCTTCTGTCCCAACGCCGGCTGCGAGGTCAAAAAAGGCCAAGGCAGGCTGGGCCCGCTGCCGTCCTTTGCGGACCTAGTGGATCTGGTGAAGCCTTCAGTGGTCAACATAAGCACGGTCTCCACGGTGAAGATCCCGGGCAACCCTTTCCAGTTCTTCTTCGGGCCCGGAAATCAGGGGGAGGAGAAAGGCCAATTCGATAATTTCCTGAAGAAATTCTTCGGTGACATACCCGACAGGGAGCTCAAACAGCGAAGCCTGGGCTCGGGGGTCATCATAGACAGGGCGGGATACATCGTAACGAACTATCACGTCGTTCGGCGGGCGTCGGATATAACCGTCCGTCTGACGGACGGAAGGGAATTCAAGGCGAAGGTGGTAGGAAGGGACTCAAAGACGGACATCACCCTGATCAAGATAACCGCCCCTGTGCAAGACCTTCCCGTGCTCGCCCTCGGCGATTCCGACAAGATGCGGGTCGGCGACTGGGTGCTCGCCGTGGGAAACCCCTTCGGGCTGGCCCATACCGTGACGCAGGGGATAATAAGCGGCACGGGCAGGGTTATCGGCACGGGGCCGTACGATAATTTCCTCCAGACAGATGCCCCGGTGAACCCCGGCAACAGCGGCGGCCCCCTCATCAACCTGCAGGGTGAAGTAGTGGGGATTACCACCGCCATCGTCGCGACAGGGCAGGGGATAGGCTTTGCCGTCCCGAGCAACGTGGCGAAGAACGTGGTCAACCAACTGCGCGAAAAAGGCAAGGTGGTCCGTGGCTGGATAGGCGTTTCAGTCCAGGAGGTGACGCCGGAGATTGCGGAGTCGTTCGGTATGAAGCGGCCGGTGGGTGCGCTGGTCGGCGACGTCCAGCCGAAAAGCCCGGCGCAGGCCGCCGGCATCAGAAGGGGGGACATCATAGTGAGGTTTAACGGGAAAGAGGTAAGAACCGTGTCCGACCTGCCGTTGATGGTTGCAGGGACGCCCGTGGGCAGAACCGTACCCTTGACGGTCGTGAGGGAAGGGAAGGAGATAACGCTCACGGTGAAAATAGGGGAGTTGACTGAAGATAAAGGGGCGCAGCCATCCAGAAAGGAAGAAACGGAGGAGTTGAATTTTGGTCTCTCTCTCGAAGATATTACGCCCGAACGTCAAAAAGCGCTCGGCATCGATGACACGGCCGGCGTGATCGTGGCCGATGTAGCCAAAGGAAGCGCAGCCGAAGAGGCAGGTATAGAGTCGGGCGACATCATAAAGGAGGTAAACCGGCAGCCGGTCAAGAACCTTGCCGAATATCGGGCCGCTCTAACCAAAGCGAGGAAAGGCGCAGCCGTCCTTCTCCTGGTCAAGAGGGGTGCTGCGACTTTCTATGTCTCCCTGAGATAGTGCCCGGGAAAGTCATTTGAACAGGCCCTGAAGGACGCTTCAGGGCCTGTTCAATCCGGATTGTCCCCTATTTATACAGCGCGTTCGGCAGCCAGGTCGCGATGGAAGGGAACACGAAGAGGAGGAAGCCGCAGAAAGCCAGGGACAGGAGGAAGGGATATACCCCCCCGTAGATGACGCTGAAGGGTGTTTTGGTGATGTTCTTCACCACGAAGACGTTGATCGCCACAGGGGGGATCACGACGCCCACCATGACCGTAATGGCTATCATGATGCCGAACCACATTGGGTCGAAGCCCAGCTTGATGATCGCGGGGTAGAAGATCGGGGTCGCCAGGATCATAAAGGCGAGGTCGTCTATGAAGGACCCGCCCAGGAGATAGAAGAGGGCGATGATGATCATGACCACGTACCTGTGAAGAGGAAGGCCCGCTATCCAGTCCGCAGCCAGGGCGGGGATGTTGGTCACTGCTATGAAGTGGCCGAGGATGGCCCCGCCTCCGTAGGCGTGAAGAACCCCTTCAGAAGACCGCCTATCACGACCAGGAATATCAATACGGGCCACATGACTGCGGGCAGCGACCTGATCCTCTCGTTCCAGGGGAATTTCGGGCTCCTCGGCGCTATGGCCGGGTTCATCTTCGCCCAGCCGACGATGATGAAGACGAAAAAGAGGGCGATCAAAAGACCCGGTATGAGGCCGGCCATGAAAAGCTTCCCTATGGACTGCTCGGTTATGACGCCGAAGACGATGAGAGTGACGCTTGGCGGTATGAGGATGCCCAGGGTCCCTACGGTAGCGACGATCCCCGTAGAGAGCTTCCTTGAGTAGCCGAAGCGGTCCATCTCAGGTACGGCCACGGAAGCGAAGGTGGCAGCCGTTGCGGGGGATGAGCCGCAGATGGCCTTGAAGACCGTCGCCCCTGCCACTGTGGCTATGGCAAGGCCGCCCGGTATGTGGCCCATGAACTTATGGGCGGAGTCGAAAAGCTTCTTAGCTATCCCTGCGTTGAAGGCGATCTGTCCCATGAAGATGAAGAGGGGGATCACCGTGAACCCGTAGCTCGCAAAAGTATCGAAGGTGTCCTTGGCCAGCAGGTTGAAGGCGGCAGAAAGGGAGACCAGGTAGGCAAAACCTATGAAGCCCATGATGGCCATGGCAAAGCCAAGCTCTATGCCCGTCAGGAACAGGACCAGGAGGATCGCAAGGACCAGAAGGCCTATAGTTATCTCATTCATATTGTCCTCCTGCGATCTTTACGAGGTCACCCACGAGGACGAGGCACTGGACGAAACAGGATATGCCTATGCCGTAGGCTACCGGGTAGAAAGGGATCTGGAGGGTGAGGGAGACCTCGCCCGATTTGACCATGTCGGACGCGAGGGTCAAAAGGTTCCAGCCTATGAATAAGAAAAGAACGATACACATAAGGCGCGTCACCACGTTGAACACGTTCTGCCAGAACTGGGGGAACTTCTGGTAGAAGAAGTCCACGAATATCTGGCCCCTGACGAAGGACGTGATGGGAAGGGAAAAGCCGATGACAACTCCCCCGGTGAAGGCCACCATCTCGTAAGTGCCGATGATGGGTCTTGAAAAGATCCGCAGGATCACGTCGCACGTGGTAAGGGTCATTATGAACACCAGTGCGATCCCCGCTATGACCTGCATGAACCTGCCGAGGACGTAGATAAAGCGCTGGAACAGTCTGCCCATGACTATACCCCCATATAATTTCGCTTTGCTCATCAACAATATCCGGTAAAGAGCGCATTTGTCAAGCATTTATTAGCGTTTTCGGTAAGCCGTCCCGGCTCTTTTTTCGCCTAGTGGTGGTATTTTTCGGAAGGAGCGGTCAGGAGGCGCCTGTCGGCCCTCCTTCTTCATCCGCCATCTTTTGAGCAATGATCCGCCGCAGCTCTTTCTTGTCGATCTTCCCCACGTTAGTCATAGGAAAGGCGTCTACCATCTCGAGCCGTTCCGGGAGCTTGAACACCGAGATGTTCCGCTCGTTCTTGAGGAACGCCTGAAGACCCTCGAGGGAAAGGCTCCTGCCGGGCTTCGCAAGGACGAAAGCGCAACCTTTCTCGCCGAGGACCCGGTCGGGCATTGCCACATAGGCGCAGTTCTCTACATCGGGATGGGCGAGGATATGGTTTTCCACTTCTTCGGCGCTTATCTTTTCCGCGCCCCTGTTGATCGTGTCCTTTATCCGCCCCTCAACGGACAGGTACCGCCCCTTGTACATCCGCACCACATCGCCAGTCCGGTAGAAGCCATCGGCCGTAAAGGCCTTTCTGTTGTATTCGGGTGAGTTGTAATAGCCCCTGATCGTTATGGGACCGCGCACGAGCAGCTCGCCGCTCTCGCCGTAGGGCACTTCTTTCTCGTTTTCATCGACCACCCGGACCTCGTCCTCATCGAACATTGGCGCCCCTTGAGAGTTGAGCAGTATATCCTCGCTGTCGCCGATGCGGCTCCAGAAGCCCATGCCCTCGCCCATCCCGAGGTTCTGGAAGTATTCGCAGCCCAAAACCGGCCCGATCTTCTTCGCCACCTCCGCGTTGAGCCTAGCGCCGCCCGCTATGACATAGCGCAGTGAAGACAGGTCGTAGTCGGAAAGTCGGGGGAATTCCATCCACCGTATTAGCAGGGCGGGGGGCGTGGGCATTATGGTGATCTTTTCCTTCTGGATGGCCTCCAGGACTATCTCCGTTTTCGGGCTGGATAGAAGGACGACCTTTGCCCCCTTGTAAAGGCCGCCCAGAAGGCCGGGACAGCTCAGGGCAAAGTTGTGGTTGACAGGGATGGCGATGCCCACAACCGATTCTTCGTTTACGCCGCAGATCTCGCCTACCGCCTTAAAGTTGAGACTATAATCATTGTGCGTCCTGGGGATGATCTTCGGCACCCCGGTCGTGCCGCCGGAGAGCTGAAAGAGCGCCGGCTCGAGAGGATCCGGGCGGTAATCGGCAAGCCGGCTCGGAGGGATGCGCTCCTCGATCCTGTCGTCCAGAAGCGCCGAAAGACCGATGAAGCCGTCCTCGACAGGCCCGCCGGAGACGAACTGAAGCGCCATCTGCGGGGCTATCCTGCGGACCTCCGCCGACAGGGCCTGATGGGAGAAATCCTTGTACCGGGCGGGCATAACGTGAGCCCTGGCGCCTGTAAACTGGGCGAAAAAAGTTATCTCCGCCTCCCTGTGGGCAGGCAGCGACATGATCGGTATGGCCCCGATCTTGACCGCAGCGTAGAAAGAGTAAACGAACTCGAGCTCGTTGGGTAGCTGGAAGACGATTGGATCATAAGGCCGGAGGCCCTTGTTGATGAAATGGAAGGCAAGCCTCGTCGCCCTCTCGCGGAGCTCCCGATAGGTCACGTAACTGCCTTCGCAGGCCAGGGCGACCCTGTCGCCGTACCGGGCGCAAGATTCGTCCAGTTCCTCCCCTATGGTCTTATCGACCCAAAGGCCTCTTTCTCTGTAAAGCTTTACAAAAGCCTCAGGATAAGTCACGAAGCCGTCGAGCATGGCGCCCTCCTCAATTATCCCCCGCCCGTCCTTGTTATACGGGTGTCCCGGTCTTCATTGCGAGAGCCGCAGCCATGACGGCGTCAACGATCTGCTGGTAGCCCGTGCAGCGGCATAGGTTCCCGGATATGGCCCTGCGCACGTCCCCTGTCGTCGGGTCAGGGTTCTCGTCGAGCAGGGCCTTTGCCGCGAGCACCATACCCGGCGTGCAGAAACCACACTGGATTGCGGCGTGCTTCACGAAGGCCTCCTGAACGGGGTGGAGCTTTTCCCCCTGACTGAGACCCTCGATGGTCGTGATCTCCTTACCCTGCGCTGCGACGGCGAGGATGAGGCACGAAGCCACAGGTCTGCCGTCCATAAGCACCGTGCAGGCTCCGCACTCCCCTTCATTGCACGACTTTTTTGTACCCGTGAAGCCGAGGGTCTCCCTGAGAACCTCGACGAGCGTCCGATGCGTCTCCACGTTGACGTAATAGTTCTTCCCGTTTACTTTGAGCAAGATGTCCCTCTTCATTTCGCCTCCATCAACCCGTAATCCTCTTCCTGGCCTCCATTACCGCCCTCACGGTCAGCACCTCTACCATGCTGCAGCGATATTCGAGCGATGCCCGCAGGTCGGTGATGGGTCTGCACTGCGTGCCGGCGATGCGCGCTGCCGCGGCTGCAGTCGCCTCATCGACGGGTTTTCCTATGAGCTCTTTTTCCACCTCTGGCGCCCTTATAGGAGTAGGGGCCACGGCGCCCAGGGCTATGCGCGCGCCGGCGCAGACCGCCGTGCTCGGGTCCAGAGTGATGCACGCGGCGACGCCGACAATGGCCAGGTCCATGGCGTGCCTGCGCATGAGCTTGAGATAGGATCCGCCCGATCTTGGGCCAGGCTTCGGGACGAGCACCGCCGTCAGTATCTCCTCCCTTCCGCAGACGCAGGCTTTTGGCCCGCTGAAGAAGTCTTCGAGCCTGACCGAGCGCTCCCCTCCCGGCCCCGTGACCTGTGCCGATGCGCCGAGGGCGATCAGCGGCGGGGCGGTGTCGGCCGAGGGGATGGCGCTACACAGGTTGCCGCCGATGGTGGCGAGGCTGCGCACCTGGACAGAGGCCATGACCCGCACTGCATCCCAGAGGGGCGTGTAAATCTCTTTGACGATGTCGGAAGCCTCGATCTCGGCGAGGGTCGTAAGACTGCCGATCCGAAGGCCCTCTTTATCGTCAAAGCTCATACCTTGCAGTCCTTCGACGCCTGAGAGGCTTATGAGATGGCCGGGGACCGCCTCTCTCTTCTTCATGGCGATCAGGAGGTCAGTGCCCCCCGCAATCAGCCGGGCGGCCTCCCCGTAACGCCCCATGAGGCCGAGGGCCTCGGAGACCGTGGCGGGCGTATGATATTCGAACGCCGGTAATCTTCGTATAAACATCACTTTCCCTCCTTTTGCCTGAGCGCCTCCAGAATTTTCTCCGGCGTGATGGGCAGGTCCTTGATCCGCACGCCTACCGCGTCAAAAATGCCGTTCGCTATGGCGGCTATGGTGGAGCAGGAACTTGCCTCACCCGCGCCTTTCGCGCCGAAGGGCCCATAAGGGTCGTGGGTATGGACGTGCTCAACGTGATACTCGGGCACGTCCATGGCGGTCGGCTGCTTGTAGTCGCGCCATGTATAGTTGAGGCTGCGCCCTTTCTCGTCGTAGAGCGACTCCTCGTAGAGGGCGTGCCCTGACATGTGGGCGCTGCCGCCGTTCACCTGTCCTTCGAGCATGGCCGGGTTGATAGGCTGACCCGCATCGTCGCCGTGGACGGCCCTGATGAGGTCCACCTTCCCGGTGTCCTTATCCACTGCCACTTCCACTGCCGTGGCTATGAAATCCAGGCCGTGAACCAGATTGCCTTTGCCCGTCTTCCAATCGACGATATCGATGTCGAGGGCTGCCCAGGTGCCCCGGCCATAGAGGGGCGCGCCTTTCTCGTAGTATGCCTTTCGGACGGCCTGGAGCCAGTCCATGCCTTTTTCAGGCTCGCCTCGGACGAAGACGCGCTTGTTCTCGAACTCTATGTCTTCGGGAGCCGCGGAAAGGGACGGAGCGACGATCTCTGCGAGCTGTTTTTTCAAGTCCCTGGCGGCCGCTATCGTGGCGTTGCCGTCCCAGTATGTAGCCCTGTCCCCGAACATGCCTGAATCGAAGATGGCCGTGTCCGAATCGCTCACCCCCTGCAGGACCTCCTCGAAGGGGATCCCAAGCTCCTCGGCCGCCATCTGGCAGAATACCGTGTTTGCGCCCTGGCCGATCTCGGTTGCGCCGTGGGTCACAATGACCTGGCCCTCCTCCAGGAGCTTTATCACGACGGACGACCCGAAGTGACCGCCCAGCCTGGGACCCGATGGGTGGGAGGCACAGCTGAAGCCGATGCCCCGGCATTCGGGCCTCGACTTTCGCGATTCTTCCCAGCCGATCTTCTCCGAAGACCTCCGGATGCACTCCGGAAGGCCTGAGACATCGACGACGATGCCGTTCGCGCAGCGCCAGTTGCTCGGTATGGCATTGATGGCTCGCACCTCGACCGGGTCGACGCCGATGTCCTCGCTCACCATGTGCAGGAGCGAGTCGATGCAGAACTGGGCAAGGACTATCTCCTGCCCCCTCACCGTACCGCAGGGAGACCTGTTCGAGTAAACGAGCTTCCCGTGGTACTCGATGGCCGGTATCTTATAGGGGAGATTGAGAAATGCACCGAAGAAGTAAATGTTGAAAGGCCCTATGCCTGAAATCGGGCCTCCTTCGAGGATATTCTCGGCATAAAGGGCGGTAATGGCTCCGTTCTTCTTTACGCCGATCCTGAGCTTCGCGTCCATGGCGTTCCTCTGGCGGTAGGCGGCCAGGACCTCATCGTAATTGAGTACGATCTTCACAGGCCTGCCCGTGACCTGGGACAGCTTGACGGCTGCAAAATCCACGTCGAAGGGGTCGTGCTTTCCCGAAAAGGCGCCGCCCACAAAGGGGTTGACTATCCTCATCTTCGAGAGCGGGATGGCCAAGGCCCTGCACATGTGGCGCCATGTTATATAGGGACTCTGCTTCGAGCCTTGCAGGAGCACCCTGCCGGTGCTGTCGAACTCGGCGAGGCACGCGTGGGGCTCTATGAAACCGACTGTCACCCGCTGGGACGTGAAGGTCTCTTCCCTTATGTGGTCGGCCTCCTTGAAGCCTTTCTCCACGTCTCCGAAAATGAAATCCGAGAAATAGGCGACGTTGCTGTTCTTGAACTCGTTCACCAGGGGTGCGCCAGGGGCGAGGGCGTCCTGCGCGGTCAGGACCACGGGGAGCTCCTCGTAATCGACTTTGATCAGGTCAAGAGCCTCTTCCGCTATGTCCTCGTCGATAGCCGCAACCGCGGCAACCCCTTCCCCGAAGTGGTGCACCTTTGTGATCGGCATGGGTATCTGGTCCCTTATGTCCGGCCTCGTGCCGAAGGGGATGCCGGGGAAGTCCTTTCCCGTAATAACCGCCATGACGCCGGGCAGGCCGAGGGCCTTGCTCGTATCGATATTCAGTATTCGCGCGTGAGCCAGGGGGCTCCGCAGTATTTTGCCGTGGAGCATGCCGGGGACTATCAGGTCGGCGGCATAGCGGGCCGCCCCTGTGACCTTGACCCTGGCATCTTTCCTCTCTACCGGTTTACCCACAACCTTGTAATTCTTCATAGCTCCTCCTTAGAGATCCTTCCCTGTCCATGCTATCCGCCGCCAAGCAGCGACAGCCTAATTGCCACACGGTCCCCGTCCTTCAAAGACGTCCCCAGACCCTCCGGCAGCCCGGCAAGGGCGCACCCGTTAACCTCCACCTCCCAACCCTCATCCAGGGTCTCTCCATTTCGGGTGAAGAATTGCAGGGGATTGGAAGAGCGTCCGGAGATTTCTTCGAGGAGTTCTGTCACGGTGATAGAAGGGCGATCGAGGTCGATGCTCTTCAGGTCCTTGTCGCCCAGGAGCATGAAATTCGAATCGAGTTCGACGGTCATGCTTCGGCCCCCCTTTGTTTAGATTTTTGCCAGTTCCTGGAAGACCAGTCGAAACCGAGCTCGCGGGAGAGCCGCGCCGCTGCCTTGGTCAATTTCGACTCAATAAAGGCCATGTGCTCCGGCTCGAAGCGATCGGCCTGCAGGGTGACAACGATAGACCCCGCGAGGGCGCCATGGATATCGAACACCGGCCCGGCAATGCCGCAGATCCCCCTCTGATACTCCTCCCGGCCGTAAGCGATGCCGCGGGAGCGTATAAGCTCGAGCTCCCGCCTGAGCAAGCCCCGGTCGGTGATGCTCTTCTCAGTTATCGAGGAAAGAGTGACACGGTCGAGATATGCCGAGACGTCCTCTTGCGCCGTAAAGGCCAGTATGCATTTACCGGCAGATGTCGCATAGAGGGGAGCGAGCTCGCCGGGAGCGATGGAATACTTGACCGGCCTTGCAGATTCCTCCTTACAGAGGAAAAGGACCCGGTCCCTTTTCCGCACGGCGATCTCCGCATCCTCGTTTATTTCCCGGACGAGGCCGTGGAGGATGGGCCGCCCCATCCGCACGATGTCGAGGCCATTGAGGTAGCGGCCCGTGAGCACAAGAAGCTCCGCGCCCAGCTCGTACAGCTTACCCAGCGGATCAAGGGACAAGTAGTCGCGGTCGACAAGATTGGAGAGCAAGAGGGAGAGACTCCCTTTCGGGATGCCCAGTATTCTTGCCAGCTCGCCGTGAGTCACGCCCCCGTCCCTCGACGCGACCGCTTCGAGTATTTGGATCACCCTGTCCGCCGATTTAACTATCGCCATACCTGCCGTTTATATCGGTAAGTTTACGTTGATGAACTGAGTTATAGAATGTAAATTATCTCGAACCGTTCGGACTGTCAAGAAAAAAATTGACCCCTTGATCCGCCTCGCGGGTCGGCTGCGGGGAAAATAGTTGAATTGGGGGCGGACCGCCGTATATATTTATTGACGATGCCAGCCATCGGGCAAGCGGCAAAGACCGGAGACCGCACCGCGGTCTCCGGTCGCACAGCCCTGAGGACGCTATTCGAGGCGGGTTGCCGCCTTCTCTTCAAGCTCTATTTCGGCCTTATCCACCGCGCTCGCGTCGATGGGACGGAGAACATCCCGCGGACCTTCGAAAGGCTCATCGTAATATCCAACCACGCCTCGCTTATAGACGGAATTCTTATCTGGACTTATCTCAAGCTGCCTTTCAAGATCATAGTCGACAGGCGCCAGGCGGAAAGGATCCTTTTCAGGCCCTTCATGCGCAACCGTTATACGGTCCCGATCGATTCCATGAACCCTTACGCGCTCAAGGAGGTCGTTCAGTGGGCCAAGGCAGGCGCGCCGCTCCTGGTCTTTCCGGAGGGGCGCATGACAACGACCGGGAGCCTGATGAAATTCTATGAGGGGACGGGCTTCGTGGCGCTCCGGACGGGCGCCGGGGTCCTGCCCGTATACCTCAAGAACACCTACGGGACGTTCTTTGCAAAGAAGCACCCGGGCCGCAGGTTTTTCGCTCCGGTTACGATCACCGTCGGCAGGCTCCGGCCGCCTATTTCTCTCGACCATCTCCCCCGGCGGATGCGGAAACGCGAGGCTACGAGGATACTTTACAGGATGCTCTCAGAAGTCTATGTGGAGGCTCACTATAGGCCTTCGACGCTCGGACGGGAGTTCGTATGCAGATGCAGGGAAAACCGCAGAAAGCCGCTTTTCGCTGACTCCTCCGGTTCATCCGTGACTTACGGCAAGGCATTAATTGCCGCATTCGTGCTGGGCCGCCGCCTCGCGCTCTTCGAAGAGGCGAACATAGGCATCATGCTCCCGAACCTCGTTGTTACGGCGCTTGTCTTCATGGGTCTTCAGATCTTCGGGAAAGTAGCCGTCTTCCTCAACTATTCAAGCGGTCAGGCCGCTCTGAGGCGCGCGATGGACCTTGCCGACCTGAATGTAGTCGTCACTTCCCGCGCCTTCATGGAGAGGCTGCGCATCGAGGAAGACCTTTTCAGCGGCCGCCGGCTCGTATTCGTCGAAGACCTGAAGAAGGCCGTAGCTTTCCGGGACAGGGCGCTGGCCTTGGCAGAATCCTTCCTGGCCCGCGGCCGCGGAAAAGCGGATGGAGACGAGCACCGGACCGCGGTTATCCTCTTCACGTCGGGGTCCGAAGGCTCGCCGAAAGGCGTCTGTCTTTCCCACGAGAACATCATAACCAACGTCCATCAGGCCCTCTCGAGGATAGACGTGTCGGCGGAGGACTATTTCTTGAACGCCCTTCCCCTCTTTCACGGCTTTGGCCTCACCGTGGGGTTGATCATCCCGATATTCCTGGGGGCCAGGTCCTTCCTGTACGTGAGCCCCCTCCACTACCGCCTTGTCCCCGAGGCTGCGTACGGCGAGGGATGCACGGTCCTTTACGGCACTACAACTTTCCTGAGCGGTTACGGCCGCCGGGCAGATCCTTACGATTTCTATTCCCTGCGCCGTGTCTTTGCCGGCGGTGAGCCGCTGACGGAAGCCGTTTTCGATCTTTATGCGAAAAAATTCGGCATCAGGGTCATGGCCGGTTATGGCGCGACCGAGTGCTCGCCCCTCATCAGCGTAAACAGCGCCCTCGATCACGAATACGGGACTGTGGGGGCTGTGCTGCCCGGCATGGAGTGGAGGCTCGTTGCAGTCCCGGGGATCGAAGATAAAGAGGGCCGCGTAGGCAGGCTCCTCGTGCGGGGCAGGAACGTGATGAAGGGCTATCTGAAGAGCGAGGAGGCAAGCCTCAGCGGTCTAGCAGACGGGGGCTGGTACGACACGGGAGACGTCGTCGAGATAACTCAAGGCGGGGCCTTGCGGATTGTGGGCAGGCTAAAGCGGTTTGCGAAGATCGGAGGGGAGATGATCTCCCTTTCTGCGGTAGAGGAGGCCCTGAGTGAAGCCTTTGGCGACAGGATGACCGTTGCCGTGATGTCTGAGGCCGACGAGCGGCGCGGGGAAAGGCTCATCGCTGTCGCCAGCAGCCGTAGCCTGGACATCAAGGCGGTGCGGGAGGCGCTCAAGGCAAGGGATTTCCCCGACCTCGCAATCCCCAGGGACCTTCTTTTCATGAAAGATATGCCGAGGCTCGGGAGCGGGAAGGTAGACCACGTGCGGCTGGGGGAATTGGTTCGGAAGCAGCGGGCCGAGGGCGGGGAGTGACGAGTGGAAAGACGCGTCACCGGCCGAGGACGCGGTTTTGAAAATTGCGAAAAACCTCGTCGGGGAAAAAGGCGCTCCCGTAGCCCACAGTGCCCAGGAAGACGTCGCCGCATGTGCGCTCCAGCTCGGCCGCGTTCCAAAGTGCTGCGGGAGAGTCGCCGGCCGTCCGGTCGTTGAGGATAACCCCCGCGAGGGGGATGCCGTCGCTCTCCAGGTAGCGCATCGTCAATCTCACGTGGTTCAGCACGCCCAACCGGTTCTCCGCGACCACCAGGACCGGGTATAAGAGGTCCTGCGCCAGGCGGGCAAAGGAGTATCCCTCCCGGATCTCGACGGTAAGGCCGCCCGCGCCCTCGATAAGCACGAGGTCGGCACCCGGGGCCGCTTCCAGGACTGCACGCCTTATCCGGTCCACGTCGATCTCCATGCCCTCCATCCTGGCTGCGAGGTGGGGGGACAGGGGAGCCGCCATCGCGTAAAGGCATATGTCCGAAAGGGAGAGGTCCGGGGCCATCGCGTCCCTCAGGGCGGCTGCGTCCGCAGGGACCGGCCTCCCGTGGACGTCTATGGGACAGCCCGACTCGACCGGCTTGAAGGGGCGGACGACGGTCCCCGCATCGGCGAGCCGCCTTCCAAGAAGGCACGCTACGTACGTTTTGCCCACCTCTGTGTCCGTGCCGGAGACGAGTACGCCCCGGCCGTATCCGGCCGTCTTATCCATGGGCTTCCTCACCGAGGACCACGTCTATCGCCCACGCAACGGAGCGGACCAGGTGCTCGATCTCCCCCTCGGTCGAAGACAACGGCGGCATCATTACGATGACGTCCCCCAGCGGCCTCAGTATTATCCCCTTTTCCCGCAACCGACTTATCACGCGCTGTCCGATCTTCTTCCCTGGCGGGAATGGCGTTTTCGTCTGCCTGTCGGCGACGATCTCGATACCGGCCATCAGCCCCTTTTGGCGAATGTCGCCTACGTGCGGGTGGTCGGCCAGGGCGGACAAACCATCGCCCATCTTCCTGGAGAGGGCCGAGACATGGTCGAGGACCGGCTCGTTCTCGAAGATGGAGAGGGTAGCGGCGGCGGCCGCGCAGGCCAGAGGGTTCGCAGTATAAGAGTGGCCGTGGAAGAAGGCCTTGAATTCCTCATACTTTCCAAGGAAGGCCTTGTAGACCTCCTCCGTTGCCAGCGTCGCGGCCAGAGGGAGATATCCGCCGGTGAGTCCTTTGGCGCAAGCCAAGAGGTCAGGGGCTACGCCTTCCTGGCTACAGGCGAAGAGGGTGCCTGTCCTGCCGAAGCCGGTGGCTACCTCGTCACAAATCAGGAGGACCCCGCATTCGGCCGTTACCGCTCGAAGCCTTGCCAGGTAACCCTCCGGCATCATGAGCATGCCGGCAGCACCCTGCACGAGCGGTTCGGCGATGAAGGCGGCGAGCACCCCAGCGCGCTCCCTCACGGCCTCCTCCATCCTCTCGGCGCAGGCGAGGCCGCACGATTGGCGCGAGAGCCCGTAGGGGCAGCGGTAGCAGTGCGGGGTAGGGATGCGGTGTGTAGTGAAGAGCAAGGGCTTGAATATCTTGTGGAAAAGGTCGATGCCCCCTGCGGAAACGGCGCCGATCGTATCGCCGTGGTAAGCCTCCGTATGGGTCAGGAACTCCAACTTGTCCCTGCCGCCCTCCTTTTGCTGCCAGTACTGGAACGCCATCTTGATGGAGACCTCCATCGCCGTCGATCCGTTGTCCGAGTAAAATACGCGCGAGAGGCCCGGAGGCGCGAGGGCAAGGAGCTTTTGGGCCGCTTCGATGGCAGGTACGTGCGAGAGCCCGAGGAACGTGGAATGGGCAATGCGGTCGAGCTGCGACCGAACGGCATCGTCGATCTCCTTTCTTCGGTGGCCGAAGAGGTTCACCCAGAGCGAGGAAACGCCGTCGAAATAACGGCGCCCTTCGGTGTCGATAAGATAGTTCCCCTCCCCCCGCTCGATAACGAGAGGCGTTTCTTTCTCCCAGTCTGCCATCTGGGTGAAGGGGTGCCAGAGGGTTGAGCGGTCAAGACCGGCAAGCTCCTCAGTGCGATTCAATTTGTACCTCCCTGAGCGACTCGTCAACGGAGGCCGCAGCGGACCGGACCATCTCGGGCGTGTGGGTCGCCATGAGGGTCAGTCGCAGCCGTCCCCGCCCTTCGGGGACGGACGGCGGCCTGATGCCGTGTACGAAGAGACCTCTGTCATAAAGAGCCTGGGATACGGCCATGGTCTTCCTGTCCCGGCCCGTGACGAATGGTATGATGGCGCTGGGACTTTTCGCTTCCCGGCCTCTGGCCTCCATCTCGGTCCTGAAAATCTCGCAATTTCGCCACAGACTGCCGAGAAGCTCCGTGCCCCGTGAGATGATCTCGACGCTCTTCACGGCGGCCCCGGCGATGGCGGGCGGCAAACCGGTATTGAAGATGAAGGTGCGGCACGTGTTTATGAAGTAGTCGATGGTTTTTTTCGAGGCGCAAATATAGGCGCCGTAAGTCCCCAGGGCCTTCGAGAGCGTTCCCATCTGTATGTCTACGGCGTCCGGCGCGAGACCGAAATACTCCGCCGATCCGCAGCCGCGCGGCGGGAGCACGCCGACGGCGTGGGCGTCGTCGACGACCATGACCGCCCCGTATCGCGTTTTTAGCGACACGAGGTCGGGCAGCGGCGCCACGTCGCCATCCATGCTGAATACGCTGTCAGTGACGATGATCTTGCGCCGCGCTTTGGAGGCCTTGAGAAGTCCCTCCAGGTGGTCCGGGTCGGAGTGGCGGTAAATCTCGACCCGGCTTCTCGACAGGCGGCAGCCGTCGATGATGGACGAGTGGTTCAGCTCGTCGGAAAAGATCGTCGCCCCGGAACCGCCGAGAGTCGCAAGAATCCCCAGGTTGGCCAGGTACCCCGAGCTGAAAGTCAGGCATGCCTGCGCCCCTTTGAACCGCGCCAAGGCCTCCTCCAGCTCCTCGTGAATATCCATGTGGCCGCTGATGAGGCGGGAGGCGCCGGTCCCGACTCCATATCGGGCGGCCGAGGCGGTAAAGGCAGCGACGACCTCCGGGTGGTTGGCCAGGCCCAGATAGTTGTTGGAAGCGAAGTTGACAAACTCCCTGCCCTCGATGACGATTACCGCATCCTGGGCAGTCGACAGACGCCTCAGGCGCCTGTACCGCCCTTTCTCTTTCAGAGCTGTGATCTCCCGGTCGAGGTCCGAAAGAAACATGGGTCCCCTCGCGTGTAAGTTCTCGAAAAACAGGGCAAAATATACACCATCGGGGGGGCGGAAGCAAGACGGATCGAGTCGGAGATTTGCCGTCGAGCATGACGCCCGGTCGCTACTTCTATAAGCATCCGGCTGAGGTCTCTATATTGCGATGAAAGGCGTAAAAAAAGGGGCGGACGAGCCGCCCCTTTTCAAGTTACGCTTTGGCTGCGTGTGGAGGCAATTCGGAGAATCTCGAAAGCCCCCACATCCTGGCTGAAATAGCAGCCCCGTTGAAGAGCGTAGCGCCGCCCAGGGAGAGCATGGCCACCAGTGTGAGTGTGACAGGGACAAGGCCGACAACGGAAAGGATCCCAAGGGTCACGGCTCCAAGCCCGAGGAGTA
Source organism: Syntrophorhabdales bacterium (assembly GCA_049521495.1). Lineage (GTDB taxonomy): Bacteria > Desulfobacterota > Syntrophorhabdia > Syntrophorhabdales > WCHB1-27 > CAWEPK01. The sequence continues at coordinate 16,035 of JBEKOT010000047.1, forward strand.
TCAGTATCCCCGATGCGGCGGAACCCGCCTCTCTTGCGACCCTGCGGGCCATTCCATGCGTCAGGCCGCTGTGCATCATCTCGAGGTCGTTAAGGCGTGTTTGAGGGCCTATACCGAAAAGAAGCGTAAAACCGAAGACTATCGCGGCTACGGGCAGCAGGACCTGCGGTACCAAACCCAGCAGCGACAGCACGCCAAGAGCAATGCCTGCAATGCCGCTTACGAATTCGGTCGTCATTCCTACAGCCACCTCTTCCGTCTCACCGGTCGTCCCTATACTCTGGGACAGCACCCAGTTGAAACGGGAAGCTATCGAACCGCTCGCCATGAGAAACGCGGCGCCGATGGCAATGGTCGCGACCGCAAGGAGCGCCTGGGGCAATATACCCACGAGCCCGATGATGGAGAGCACTATCGCTCCGGCGCCCGTGATCGTCTCCGCAATCGACCCGCTCATCACGATTCCCTCGGTTGGATGCAGCTCCTCCGTACCTGTGTAAGGTTCACTTTGGGACTCTGTACGTTCCATGGCATACCTCCTTCGAAAACCGCTGCCTCCAATACTTCAACTTCCTTTGGAGGCGGACTTAAAACCTAAGTTTTACATCCAATCGTAAAATAATCGTCCCGTTCGAGTTTGTCAAGGTTTGCGAAGCGGACCGGAAGGTCTGAATAACAGTCTTGTATCGGGCAAGCTCAGCAGGCCGGGCAAGCAAGAAAGGTGAAGAGATGATCGATTGGACTTGCAAAGACGGCCTTATTTTTGCGATGTAGCTCTTCTCGCCTCGTCTAATGCTTCACGGGCCATCCGCCTGGCCTCGGGCGTGAAGAACCACCTGTCGATGACTTCGCTCAGCATATCCAAGTGACCCTTTCGATCCACCCCGAAGCGGACATGGTCTATATCGACGCCGGTCGGGGTACATCGCCAGAGCTTGTCTGCGTCTTTCACGAGGGCGTCATTGATGGAAAAGGCTTTCTGGCGGGTATCGTGGCCGTCGATGATGGCCATTATCTCCGCGGTCTTCTCCTTGTCATAATCAAGCGATTCGAGGATCCGCCCTGCGATGCCGGCCCCCTCTACTTCGTGAGCACGCCTGGCTTCCATATCCGTGGCATTCGGACCGAAGGCGTTCGACTGCCGCTCCTCGGACACCATCTTCCAGCCCACATCGTGCAGTAGGATCGCGGGAAAGACTACGTCGCGATCGGCCTCGGGGTAAT
>JBEKOT010000048.1:0-15180 GCA_049521495.1 Syntrophorhabdales bacterium
CGCGCTTACGGCGGTCACAATATCCAGATGGTGTACGACTCCATACAGAACAGCGCACCAAAGGACGGAGGCTCCGAGGCCGGAGGGCCGGATCGGGGGATGACCGGGCCCCCTTCCCGCTTTTCCCCCAAGTGGATTTATGCGTTCCAGGTAAAGCCCACGGAGATTTCTTACGACAAGCATGAGCAAATGATGCAGGTCCATTGCGACCTGTGGACGGTGCTTGCGGAAGGGACAGCGGACAAGGGGAAAAGCGGTTTCAGGATCGACTACGTTCCCCAAGTGGACAACAAGTATGCCTATTCAACGGCCGACGGCAAGAAAATCGAGATCGAAGAGCTCAAGTTCCGGGAATACACGCTTGCCTTCGGAAATCTTGGTGAATTCCCCGTAGAAAAGAACATCTTTCCCGACGTCGGGCAATTGAAAGACAAATTCGAAAGCAGCCCGGATGACGGGCTAAAAATCGGGACGATCGTCGCCCGGGTCCCGGCGGCAAAGGGGGAAGCAGATGAGTTCGAGAGGAATATAAGGCTGCTCGTGGTCTGCAACCTCGCTAAGCCCTACGTGACATCGGAGACGATACACCTAAAAGCAACACCCGAAAAACCACGGGAATATCTTGCCCAGCACAAGTACCTGCACGTCCGCCTCTTAGAGCTGTGGTTTTATGATGCTTACAACGGCAAAGTCCTTATGAAGATAAGATCGGGCCGGGGCCCGGCTGACTGACTCGACAAAAGGCATGAGAACATCGGTCGTATGGGGCCCTTGCTTCCTGCTGACCACGTTGCCCGTTACCCCTTCTGCTCGTACTCGCTCTTCCTGTTGGCCGGAGCCGACAGGATCCCGTCGCCCGCCACATCTTCAAGGTCGAACCACCACTTCTCGCTGTAGTCGGGCCTGCCGTATCCGAGAAGGTCGTCTCCCCGAATGGCAAAACTCCGCGCTATTCCCGAATGTCTCATGGCCCATCCCACCGCCCTGTGGAAGGGCGTATAGGGTTTGCTCCAGGGACAGACCTTGATGCAGGTGCCGCAGCCCGAGCCCCTCTGGTTCCCCACCCGCATGCCCGTACATCTCTTCTTGTCCATGGGCCATTTCTCATAACCGTTGAGCATCTCCTTGCCGCCGTCGCTTATTGCACCGCTTGGGCACTCCCGGGCGCACTTTTTGCACTTCGAGCAGAAATCCTGCAGTCCGAAATCGATCGGCTTATCGGGCAGGAGGGGAAGATCGGTAGTCACCACAGCGCCCTTGAAGCGCGGTCCGAGGAACGGATGGAGCACCGAGTCGCCGAGCCTGCTCATCTCGCCCAGGCCTGAAAGGAGGATGACGGGCGGGAGCACGATATCGTAAAAGGGCGCATAGTGGGCCTTGGCGGGATAGCCAAGCCTCCTTATGTAATCGGCGAGAAGGATCGCGATAAAGCCTGATGTCGCATAAGACATCATGCTCATGGCATTGCTGATCCAGTCGCTTCCGTTGTAAGCGCGCGAAGCCTTGTAGTCCTGATCGACCAGGACGGTTACGGCGTACTTGTGGTCCAGCTCGATTTGGGCCTCTCCCGCTTCCGGTTTCATGAAATCGAACTTATGGCTGTAGACGGCATAGCGCGGCAGCTCGCAGACGCCCACCGCGTCGGCCCTGAGGAAGTAGGCCGTCTCCTTTATATGGCGGGACAAGACCGCCGGATCGTCAGGGATGGGCGCCTTATGGGCGGCTGCCATACCGTCAATGAGGGGCATCATGGCGTTGCGCATCCATGAGAGAGCACCCGAGAGGGGATGTTTCGGCACGAAGCGCCTGAACTCCCGTTTGAGCACCGGGCCGTAATCACCGGCTGCCGCCTTGTGAAAGCCGCTCTCCCGCTCCCGTACCCTCTCTATTTTGTTTTCGTCGATAATCGTGGTCGGCCGGTCCACCCTTTGAAGCTTGTCCATCGGGAACGGCTCCCAATCCCGTTTATGATAACCGCTCATGACCTCTCCTCAGCCGGCATGCCTATTTCTGGCTCTTGCCCAGATAGTCCTGGCAGAACTTCAGCGCCTCGGCCCCGGGCAATCCCCTTGCTTTCATCGCTTTCACGTAATCGTCCAGTATGGGAGTCATCAGGGACGCCCACCGTCCGTCTTCCTCTTTCGAAAGCGGGATAAACTTGTGGCCTTGCTTGGCGGCCCAGTCCCGGCCGTCTTTGTCGATCGTGTCCCAGAGCCTGCCCGTTTTATCGATCCACTCTTCGTCTATCTTCTCAATGGTCTTCTGCACGTCCGGCGGCAGGGAGTTCCATTTGCTCTTGTTCATCACGCAAAAAAAGCCGGTCGAGTAAGCGGAGCTATAGTTTTCGGTCGTGCACCTTGTTACCTCCGCAATCTTCCACTGACGCAGGCCCTCAACCGGTATAAGCACGCCGTCAGCCACGCCCTTGGAAAGGGCATCGTAAGTCTCGGTTATCGGCATTCCAACGGGTGCTGCTCCCAACGCCTGCACTATCTTTGCGCTCAGCCCTGTGGACCTTATCTTCATTCCTTTCAGGTCCTGCAGCTTGTAAACAGGCCTCTTCGTGGTCAGGATGCCGGGACCGTGAGCGTGAAGGTAGAGCACCTTCGTCTCGTCGAACTCGCTCGGTCTGAACTTTTCGTAGTAGGCGTTTATGAGCTTGGTGGCTGTGTAGCCGCTCTTGTAGCCTAGGGGAAGGTCGATCACCTCCGTGAGAGGGAACTTGCCGCGGGTGTAGCTCATAATGGACCAGCCTATATCGGCGATGCCTTTCACGACCGAGTCATAAGTCTGGGGCGCAGGCATAAGGGTCGAGCCGGGGTAGAAGTTTATCTTCACCTTCCCGTTGGTCCTCTTCTCCACTTCCCGGCACCACTGTTCCGAATTCATGGCCTGGGCGGTAGTGGGCGGCATGAAGTGGGCGTAGCGGAGGGTGATGACCTCCTGTGCAGAGAGTGGTAGGGCAGCCAGGCTAAAGGAACCGATCAGGGCCAGAACCACCAGGCCGCAGACGCGATCTTTCATGAGCATCCTCCTTTCTTTTGCCTACGTTTTGGCGACGGGGCAAGCCTCGGGCCCTTCCTCCCCGGCGGTTCCACGGCCCTTCGGATTACTACTCGTCGGCGGCCCACAGGTGTTTACCCGAATACTTCCTCGGCACCTGCACTACCCCGTCCACATCTTCGAGGTCGAACCACCACTGGTCTTCACCATGGGCCTTGCCGTATCCCATAAGGTCATCGCCCCATATGGCCACGCTTCTTGCCAGCCCGGAATGTCTCATGGCCCAGCCGACCGCCCTGTGGAAGGGCGTGTAGGGCTTGTTCCAGGGGCAGACCTTAATGCAGGTGCCGCAGCCGGAACCGTGTTGATTGCCGACCCGCATGGTAGTGCACTTGCGGGTATCGCTCGGCCATCGCTCGTAGCCGTTGTACATCTCTTTGCCGCCGTCGCTGAGAGCGCCGGACCGGCATTCGCGCGCGCACTTCTTGCATTTGGAGCAAAAATCCTGCAGCCCGAAATCTATAGGCCTATCCACGGCCATTGGCAGATCGGTCGTGACGACTGCAGCCTTGAACCGGGGCCCCATGAAGGGATGGAGGACGCAATCCCCGATCCGGCACATCTCCCCCAGGCCGGCCCACAAAAGGATCGGCGGCACGACTACCTGGTAGTTTCTGGCGTGGTGTGCCCTGGCCGGGTAGCCGAGCCTCCGGATATACTCGGCGAGGACACAGGCGATGAAACCGGATGCCGAATAGGCCAGGAAGCTCATTGAGTTGCTGATCCAGTTGTGGCCGTTCGTAGCGCGGGACGTCCGATAGTCCTGGTCGATGAGGACGGCTATGGCGTATTGATGGCTGCACTCGACGGGCTCGCCTTTCGGGAAGCTGTTGGAGTAAACCGCGTAGGGAGGCAGCTTGCATATGCCGACCGCGTCTGCCCTGAGGAAGTAGGCAGTCTCCTTGATGTGGCGGGCCAGGGTTGCCGGGTCTTCAGGGAGCGGCGCTTTTTGCTTCGCCGCCATGCCGTCGACGATTTCGCGGAGGAACAACTGCATGCTTCCGAGGGCCCCCGACAGGGGGTGCTTCATCACGAACCGCGGCCTCTCTCTCGCCAGGATGGGGCCGTAGATGCCGGCGGCCGCCTTGTTGAAGCCGCTGTCCCTTTCGTCGACTCTTTTCACCTCGCCGTCCCGTATTTCCGTCGTCGGGCAGTCGACCCTTCTTATCTTGTGCATCGGGAAAGTGTCCAGATCCCGCTTGTGATATCCACTCATTGTTACCTCTCAGGAAGGCCTGACCTATTCTAGTTTAGCGTGATAGAACTGTCAAGCCAAAATGCTCCTCCCCGCCACACCAATAGCTTGGTCTTTTGGAGCCGCTAGAGCAACGTCGGCCGACTTTCGCCCTGCCCCCTGCCGAACATCTTTAGGACCGTGTCCCTTATGGCTACGTCCTTCTTGCGGCATGCGGTCTTGAAAGCGTAGTCCTCCCCTACGATGGTGACCTTCTCTTTCGCCCTTGTCACGGCAGTGTAAAGGAGCTTGTTGTTGAGCATGATGAAGTGACTGAGCGTCATGGGGATGAGAATGTTCCTGTACTCGCTGCCCTGTGTTTTGTGGATGGTCAGTGCATAGGCGAGCCGCAGCAGCTCCCGGGCCTCGTCGAAGCTGTAGACAGCGATGGTGCGGTCTGCCGGATAATAGACGTGCAGAACCTCATCCCGCCTGTCAAGGGCGATAATGAATCCGAGCATCCCGTTGTAGATCCTGTCCGTGTAATAATGGTCCTCCCTGTCAGGCCTCGCGTAATCCGAGGGGCGCAGGCAGTCGATGTTCGCGTTCTGGATGTGGACCACTTTGTCCCTCCGGGCGAGGACGGTCCTGCCGAGGTTGACGGAAGTCTCGGGGTCGGCTGCTGCGTCGTTCAGTATCTTCTGCAGGGCCTCGTTGAGATTCTCGGTGCCGAGCAGCCCGTTCTTCATGGGTGTGATTATCTGGAAATTGTAGATGAAGCCGATGTAGTCCCTTTTTTGCAGGGCCTCGGCAAGGGGCGCCTTATAGGTCCCGGCGGCTCCGCAGATCAACCTGAAGATCCTTTCGGAGTTCTCCTCCCTCAACCTCCTCAGATCAGCCTCGCCCAGCTCTTTGCTCTTCAGCTTCTGCTTCAGGGCGAAATAGTTCGGTATGGAGACGTCGACGAACCGGAAATCTGCGTAACCCCTGTCCCCATACCCCTCCGGTATCTGAGCCTGCCGTATTTCGTTGGCAAAAAGGGCTATCACCTGGTCCGCCCTCTGTCTGTAAATACGGCTGAGCTTCACCGTCGGCGCTATCCCCAGATCGATAATGTCCGAAAAGGGGTTGCCGGCGCCGATCGGCGGAAGCTGGGCCGGGTCGCCTACCATGATGAATACCGCGCTTTCCTTCAATTTCGTTATCAGCTTGAACAGGAGCTCCGTGTTGACCATGGAGGACTCATCGACCAGTACAACATCGTATGGCAGTTTCTCATGGGAAAGGACAAGGCTGTATATAGTCTGCGACCGATAACCCGTCAGCTTCCTGATCCTGTCGGAGGCGATTCCGGAAAGGGCGCAGCAGGCGATCTTTTCCGGTCCGCAGCGGACCGACAGAAGATCGAGCATCGCCTTTGCCACGGTGCTCTTTCCAGTACCCGCGTAGCCGCAGAGGACAAAAAGGGTGATGCCTCTGTTGACCGCCTTTATGGCCTCCCTCTGCTCGTCGCTGAAAAGGATCGCCATTGACGCCTCCTTTTCGCCTATGTAACGCTCAATGTCGTCTGTGACGGGCCTCATGAGCTGCGAGGATTTCAATGATACGAAGTCGTGAATGCGCTTTTCCGCCGTGTAGAGGAAGGAGGAGGTGACCTTGTCCTCGTCCAGGAAAGCGATCTTCTCCTGGTCCGCCATCGATCTGAGGACCCCGCCGAACAGCCCGGCGTCGAGCTCGTCCCCTTCCCCTTCCGCTGCCAGCTCCCTCGCGACGAGGGACTGAAGGAGCGGCTGGGCAATGCAGCTATTGCCGATAGAGTCAGTGTACTCGAACAATACGTATTCGATGCAGGCCTGCACGCGGAAGGGATGCGCCGGGGCAATTCCCATTGCCCTCGCTATCCTGTCGGCTGTCTTGAAACCTATACCTTTCACCTTGGTCAGTACGAAGGGGTTCTCTTCGATCCTGCCTATCAGGTCAGTTTCATCCTTAAGTTCCCTGTAAATGCGCTGGACGAGGGCAGACGTCGCGCCGAGGGGCATGAGGAACTTCGAAAGGGCCTTCAATTCTTTGAACTTGTGCCAGTTCGACTGGATCTTCTGCAGCTTTTTTTCTTTGATTCCCTTCACCTCGAGCAGCTTTTCCGGCTCGTTGTCGAGCACCTGCTCGAGGGCCTCCTCTCCCATCGATTCGATCAGAAAGAGGGCGAGCTTCTTCCCCAGGCCCTTAACCATCCTCGTCAGGAAATAGAGGATCTCGTTTTCGAGGACGGTCAGCTCCTCGAAAACGAACTGGAGGCCATAGGACTTGTGCTTTTTCCATTCACCGACGGCCTTTATCCTCGCCCCTTCGAGGGAGGCATTGGGGTCGGGGTAGACGCCGCAGAGCGTAATCTCCTTGTCCAGCTTGAGGACCATATAACCCGTCTCGCTGTTCCTGTACGTTACATTCCTTATAGTACCGGCGATTTCGGTGGTCCTGCCGCCTGTCATGTGCGGCCCGCTCCTTCTATGGCTAAGCCGTCGTTCGGTCACCTCCAATAATATTCCACACAAATGGGATCAAGACAAGAAAGACCGCCACATGGGTGCTTATATAGGCGGAGGGCGAGCCGATAGGCAGCTCCATGAGCTCCATGACCGGGAAGCGTCCCCTCGAATAGCCGCAGTGCGAAAGGCCGATATCCGCGATCCCCGTGCTGACGCCTGCCGGCATCTTGGGGGCGGTGAGCAGCGTCCCGCCTGGATAATAGGAGATTTCCACCCTGCCGCCGGTGCGCTTCTTGATCTCGTCGCAGAATGACTGTCCGAGAGCCGTATTCTTGTGTATCACCGGAAAATAATTGGCGAACTTCAGCTTTATCGGCTCTGCCCCGTAAGAAATCGAGGAGACGCAAAGAATAAGCGCAAGAACAACCGTTGAAGGCAATCCTTTTCTTCCCATCCGTTACCCCCTTTTTTCGGCCTCGACAGGCCGTCCGTTAAGGCCTAAGATGCGCCCAGCTTTCTTTTTATGTCCTCCTTAAGTGCTTTCTTGTCCGCCTTCCCTACATTGGTCAGCGGTATGGCATCGATAAACTCCAGGCGCTCCGGCAGCTGGAGGACTGACGCTCCAAGGCCCTTCAGATGGGCGATCAACTCTTCAAAGGAGAGCTCGGCTCCCTCCTTCAGGCGAATATAGGCGCAGATGCGCTCGCCCAGGGATTTGTCCGGCATCCCTATTACGGCCACGTCGGCAACGGAGGGGTGGGAGCTGATCAGCCGCTCGATGCCCACGGCGCTGATCGTTTCCCCTCCGCGCAGTATCGTCTCCTTGGTCCTGCCTGTAATCGTTATGATGCCCGATTCGTCTATCCTCGCCAGGTCGCCTGTTTTGAAAAAGCCGTCTTCCGTGAAGGTCTTCTTGTTGTCCTCCGCCGACTTGAAGTAGCCCGTGAAGATGTTCGGACCCTTTGCCACCAGTTCTCCCTCACGGCCGCGAGCCTCGCGGCCGTACTGGTCCAGGACCTTGTATGTCGAATAAGGGCAATCCTTCCAGCCCACAGTCGTGCATATCGTTTCAAGGTCCGTATCCAGGCGGGTCATGGCGCCCAATCCTTCCGCCGACCCGAAGGCGTTCACGAACTTGCACCCCAGCCGGCTGTACACGGCCTTCACAAGCTCCGGGGTGCTGGGTGCGCCTCCCGCGTAGATCTTCTTGAGCGAGCTTAGGTCATAGGAGCCGAGACCCGGCAGGTCGACGATCCTCTGGACGAGGGCGGGCACCGTCGGGAAGGCGGTAACCCTCTCCCGTTCTATGACTTTACAGATGTCCCCGGCCTCCGTCGAGTCGGTAAGCACGTACCTGGCGTAATTGAAAAAGGCGCTTCCCACGCCCGTGTGCATGCCCTGGGCGTGGCTGACGGGCGCGACGGTCAATATCACGTCGTCCGACTTTATCTCCCACGCCCTGTTGTGATACTCCACGCTGGCTATATAGTCGTTGTGGGTCCGGGGGACGGCCTTGGGCAGGCCGGTGGTCCCTCCGGTGAGCAGTATCATCGATACCTCATGAGGGTCCGGCCGTCTGGCTGGTAGGGCCTCGTCCGGTCCCGCCGGGCCGGCGGCTTCCATCAGCTTCTCGAGGCGGACGGCGCCGGGGTGGTCCTTGGCCCTCACCGTCACGATACGGCGCAGCTTTTTCTCCTCCTCCATTATGCGCGTGATCATGGCCAGATAGTCCGTATTCCGGTAACGGTCCGGCCCGATCCAAGCGACCGGATGGGTAAGGCTGCACACGTGGGCGATTTCGGCCGGGCCGTGGCGGGCGATGAGGAGGACCGCAATCGCGCCTACCTTCTGGAGCGCAAAAAAGGTTATCACGTACTCGTGCCAGTTCGGTATCTGGAGGAGAACGAAGTCCCGCTGCTCTATTCCAAGCTCGATGAAGGCCATGGCGAGGCGGTCGACCTTCCGGCGCAGATCGCTGTAAGAGAAACGGGCAGTGTCGTCTACGAGGCCCTCTTTCTCCGGATAGATGTCCGTGGCTTTATCGAACAGGTCCCCCCACGTCAGTCCCGGCCACCATCTGTACCTGTCGTACTTTTCAGCGTCCTCCCGCCTGTACGGCTCAAACCCATCTATCGGCATCCATGCCTCCTTTCAGGACCGCCGCCCGCGGCTACTTACGACCCAGAACTGCCCTCTTGACGAGCACTTTCCCGATCTCTGCCTTGTAAGCGTTCATGCTGAGAGGCGCCGCGTCGGCGAAGGCTGCTTCGGCCGCCTCCGTAGCGAGCGCTTCAGTCAGTTCTTGCCCGCGAAGGGCCTCTTCCGCGGCAAAGGCCCGCACCGGTGCGGGGGCTACCGCGCCTAAAGCTACACGAGCGTCTTCGCACTTACCGTCAGTAGCGCAAATGACGGCAGCTACGCTCACGACGGCAAAATCGACAGGTTTTCTTAAAGTGAATTTCAGGTAGGACTGCCGGGCGCCTTCAGGGGGCCTCGGGATCCGTATTTCGGTAATCACCTCATCCGGCCCGATGATCGTGGACGATGTCGCGTCCGGGGCAAAGAAGGCCAGCGCGTCGATGCTCCTCTTCGTAGTGACGATCTGCCCGTCCAGGGCGACCAATGCCGTCCCCACGTCGGAAGGGCCGACCGCAACGCATCCGCAGTTGAAGCACCGGGCCGCCTCGGTTTCGATCTCTTCTCTTGATAGCGACGGCCGATCTTCCCTATCGAGGCTCCGCGCCCGCAGCGAGGGCGCAGCTTCCATCGTCCGGATGCGGCCTGCCTTCTCAAAAAAGGGACTGGTCGGCACCTTGTGCTCTTCCCGGCCCGCATCCTGCCGGCCGGGACTAAGGAACGCCTCTATCCGGCGGGCCGCCTCGCGGCCGGAGGCCACCGCCGCAACTACGGTCGAAGGTCCCGTGACGAAGTCACCAGCCGCGAAAAGGCGGGGGCCCGCCATTCGGCCCTTAGAACCGGTCTTTCCCATCTCCTTGAGGAGCGAGCCGACAGGTCCCTTTTCCGGCTCTTCGCCGATGGCTTTGATGACTTCGTCGAAGGTTTGAGTAAAGCCCGAGCCCGGCCTCGCGACGGGCCGGCGGCGTCCCGAGACGTCTGGTGCGCCAAGGCCCATCCTTTCGCACTCGAGGGCTATTCCCGATGCGGTCTTGAACGCCTTGACCGGCGAGACTAGGAAGCGGAACCTGACTCCTTCTTCGAGTGCCTTCTCCACGTCGTCTCTGAATGCCGGCATCTCCTTCCGGCTCCTGCGGTAGAGCACGACCGGTCTGGCGCCGAGGCGGACGAGCGTCCTTGCCACATCGACGGCCACGTTCCCGCCGCCGATAACGGCCACCTTTTTGCCGGGCACCGTCCTGTCGCCTTCGTTCACCCTTTTCAGAAAGTCGAGGCCGGAAAGTACAAGGGCCTCCCCGGCCATCCCCTGCCGCTTCTCTTTCCATGCGCCGCATGCAAGGAGGACCGCGTCGAAGCGGGCTTGCAAGCCGGCAAGCATCTTTTCGTCAACAGCTGCGCCGCACTCGAAGGTTATGCCCATGCCCTCGAGCGCCCGCACCTGCCCTCTCACAACATCCTTGGGAAGCCGGAAGGGCGGTATTGTATAAAGAAGCATCCCGCCGGCTTGGGGCAGTCTTTCGAATACGGCGACCCTGTGGCCCGACCTCCTCAGATAATAGGCGGCGGCAAGTCCCGAAGGCCCGGAGCCGACGACGGCGACGGCCTTGCCCGACTCAGTGTCGGGAGGCGTATAGACGTCTGCCATCTTCTCAACCATGTAGTCGCCCAGGGCGCGCTCTACGCACCGTATCGCCACCGGCTCGTCGAGGCTGCCGCGCTTGCACTCCGGCTCGCAGAAGGTGGGGCAAACCCGGCCGGTGATAGAGGGAAGGGGGTTAAAATCGATCACTATCCGTGCTGCTTCCGCGAAGCTTCCCCTTCTAACGAGACCCAGGTACGCCGGTATTGCCGTTGAGGCGGGGCAGTTGGAGGCGCAAGGGTAAGAGGCCAGCGGTGCGCCGCCGAAGAGGGAATGATAACGGTTATCGCCCGAGAGGGCATTGCAGATGGGTCCCCCCTTTCGCAGGCAAGTGATCGGTCCGCCCAGGTGGTGGGGATACCTGTAATACCAGCATCGCACGTCCTGGGCGATGTTGCCCCCTATGGTGCACATGTTTCTGATCTGGGGTGTTGCTACCGACAGGGCGGCCTGGGCAAGAGCCCCGTAGTCCTTCCTGACGACGGCAGAGGAGGCAATGCGACCAAGCTTCGTAAGGGCGCCTATCCGCAGGCCCTCTTCGTCCTGTCTGATATAGTCAAGACCGGGAAGGCTCTTCAGGTTGATGATCGCCTCGGGATAGTCGGAAAGCACCCTCCCCTTGAGCATGCCAAGGAGGTCCGTGCCCCCTGCGTTGAGCTTTGCCTTCCCGCCGTGTTTCTTGAGGAGGGCGAGGGCTTCCCTGATAGACCGCGCGTTGTAGTGAGTGAAGGTTTTCATCTAGCGCCCCCCTTGCCCAGGGCCTTCAGAACCCTTTCCGGCGTCACCGGGTACTCGTGAAGCCATGTCCCGACCGCATTCGATACGGCCATGAGGACCGCGGAAGGTCCCGGCGAGGTCGCGATCTCTCCTACCCCGACGGCGCCGAAGCGATGGCTGGGGAAGGGCGTCTCCAGGACGACATTCTCTATTTCGGGCAGCTCAGGGAAGGTGCGCCACTTGTAGTCGATCATATTGGCGTTGACTATGTGGCCCGTCTGCCGGTCGAGGATCGTCTCTTCGAAGAGGGCGGAGTCGATGCCCGCGGAGCCGAGGCATCCGTTGAGCTGTCCCTGGAGTCCCTTTGGGTCTATGACGCAGCCCACGTCCGTCGCGTTCACCACGCGTACGAGGGTCGTCTGCCCGCTCTCCGTGTCGACCTCGACCTCTACAAAGGTCATCATGCAGTTTGTCAGGGTGTAGTCCGGCTCGAAGCGCCCGTACCCCGTCACCGTCCTGTCGACCCCCATGGCCTTCCAGGGTACTTTCTTGTCGGGACGCCTCTTGTGGAAGACGAAACCGTCAACCGTCTCCAGGTCCCCGGCGTCCGCGTCAAAGCGGGGCGCAAGGAGCTCGAAAAGTTTTTTTCTGGCGTCGTCCGCGGCCCTGATGACCGCGCTCCCTATGGCGTAGGTCCCCCTGGAACCTGCGGGCCCGAACTCGTAAGGGTTTATGAGCGAATCGGAAGGCGCAACGGATACGTTCTCAAGGGGTATCTGGAGCACTTCGGCGACCATCTTCACGAAATTGCTCCTCTGGCCGGTCCCGTGCTCGGTTACGCAGGAGAAGAGCCTCGCCTTTCCATCCGGGTGGAGGCGCACATACGCCTCGGATGCGTCCTCGCCGATGTCGGCGTTCCCGTGGACGCCGACCCCGACCCCCCTCCTTTTCGCGCCGGCTGTCGAGCTTGGCTTGAGCCACCCCTTCCACTTCTCCTTCCAGCCGAACGCTTCCGCGCCTCTATCCATGGCCGGACCGTAGTCGACGCCCCTGTACTCGTACCAGATGCCGTCCCTCCAGAAGTACCCTTGGCCGGGCTTGACGAAATTCTTCTTCAGGAACTGAAAGGGGTCGATGTCGAGCTTTTCCATGGCAAGGCTCAAAAGGGGTATGAGTATGCACTTCAGCTCCTGCCCCCCGAAGCCCCTGACTATGCCTGATGCGTTCCTGTTGGTGCATACGATCACGGGCCTAAGGTCCCAGTTGGGGCACCTGACCATTATCTGGACCTCGCCGCAGCCGACAGCCACCTGGGACTGGGTGGTTTGGGAGTAGAAACCGGTGTCGATGAGCCAGCTTCCTGCCACGGCGGTGACCGTCCCGTCCTTTTTCATGCCGACGCGGGCTTTCATCCGGGACGAAGGGCGCAGCACGAATGCGGCCAGATGCTCTTCCTTGGTGAAGACCAGCTTGACCGGCCTGCCCGTTGCCTTGGCGAGCAGCGCCGCGTAGCACTGGACCTGCCAGGACATGAACTTCGAACCGAAGCTTCCGCCGCACGGGCCGCCGATCGTCCTCACCTCGACCTTCCTGTTCATTGCGTGGTAGAGGGTGACGCTGTCCATGTAAGAAGCCTGGTTCGACACCCAGAGGGTGAGCTTGTTCGGCGCCTCCCAAAGGGCGATGGCGCCGGGCGGCTCCGGCGGCAGAGGGTTGGGCAGGTTCTCATAGCCGAAGGTCCCCTCTGTGACCACGTCTGCCTCCCTGAACCCCTTTTCAACGTCGCCCATCACCACTTCCTTCAGGCTCTTGGGACCGAAAAAGGGAACGCCAGGTGTCACCACGTTTCCCGGAAACTCCTCGTAGAGCTGGGGCGCTCCCGGCATAAGCGCCTCTTCTGCGTCGAAAACGGCGGGAAGAATCTTGTATTCGACATCAATCAAGTGGGTGGCCTCCTCGGCGATCTGCTCGGTCGTCGCGGCGACCAGCGCCACTGCGTCCCCCACGAACCGGACCTTTTTGTCGAGCACCCTCGTGTAGCGCGGCGTCCCTCCCTTCCAGTCGGGGGCGTCCTCCCAAGTGACCACCGCGGCCACCCCCGGAAGCGCCTCGGCCCTGCTTTTGTCTATGCGGACGATCCTGGCGTGGGGGTGCGGGCTTCGCAGGACCTTGCCGTAAAGCATGTCGGGGACTTTTATATCGTTCAGGTATCGTGCAGCCCCCCTCACTATATCGGTCCCATCCTGCCGGGGCGTGGCTTTGCCTATGAAACGGTAAGGGCCTGTCATTTCGTCACCCCCTCGGGCGCGCCCGCAGCCATTACCGCTTCTATGACCTGGTAGTGGCTGATGCACCGGCAGAAATTACCCGAAAGGGCCTCTTTCACATCTTCCTCGTCGGGATGGGGGTTCTCGTTGAGGAGGCCCTTTGCGCTCATGATTATGCCGGGCGTACAGAAGCCGCACTGGAAGGCGGAAGCGTCGATGAACGCCTTCTGGAGCGGATCGAGGGCGCCCGTCTCCTTGTCCGCCAGGCCCTCTATCGTAGTAACCTCTCTACCGTCGCATTCGACGGTCAGTGTCATGCAGGAGAGAACCGCCTTGCCGTCCATAAGGACAGTGCAGCAGCCGCAGGCGCCGTTGTCGCAAGAGACCTTCGTGCCGGTAAGCCCGAGGCTCTCTCTCAACGTGTACGCCAGCGTGTGGGCGGGATCGACCTTGCCCGGTGCGCTCCCGACCTCCAGACGGTATGTACGCCCGTTCACGGTAAGCCCGATGGATTCCATTGCCGGACCCTTGCTGCGACCCTGCCTCCCCCTGTTCGTTGCCATCTTCTTCTTTCCTTTCACGCCTTATCTCCTTGCAGCTCTTTTGCGCCGAGTTGCCGTGAGAGGGCCCTCGCGGACGCGGCAACGCCGGCCCCCAGCTCATGGACCTTTCTTGCCGAAAAGAAGCCGATCAGCACGATATAGCCGACCGGCGCGCCTCTCACGCCCATGACAGGCGCCGCCACGGTCGTTAGGCCCTGGACCATCTCGCCCACTTCAACGGCGAAACCTTCCCGACGACAAGCTTCGATCTCCCCGGCGAGCCTTTCTCTGTCGAGCTTGGAGGGGTCGCCGTGAAAATAGAGCTTCTTTTCCCGGAGGAGCAGATCGAGGTCGGCGGCGGGGAGGTGTGCGGCGATGGCTTTGCCGTGGGAGCCGTAAGAGAGGGGGAAGCGTTGCCCCAGGCGCATGGTGATCGAAACGGCCTGCTCGCCTTCATGCTTTGCCACGACAAACACGTGCCTATCGGCTATCAATCCAAAAACAGCCGTGTTCCCGGTCTTTTTTGCCAGTTCTGCCAGAATGGGCTCCGCAAGACGCGGGGCCGAGAGCTTGTCGAGGAACCTGCGGGACAGCGAAACGAGGCCGGGGCCGAGCGAGTAGCCCGTGCCGTCATTGTTCCTCCGGGTAAGGCCGAATTTGCCCAGGGTATGGAGGATGGAAAAGGCCCTGCTCTTGTGGATGCCGACACGGACGCAGATATCGTTGAGGCTCGTGCGCGCCGAATCGTCCCTGGCCAGACAGAAGAGAACGGCAACTGCCTGCTCCACCGCCGGCACCAAGTAACGGTCGTCTTTCGCCTGCTCAGCCATAGGTTCGCCTGGTAGGTACGAGGTTCTCTCTATACTAATATCACCAGCCTGCCCAGGCTGTCAAGAAAAAAAGGCTTCCGGGTCGGTGCCCGGACAACTAAAAAAGATTACAATACGCAACCAATTGTGTGCCCGACCCCGTCGACAAGACTTTGCAAGGGAGGAATCACGCGCGAAAGCAAGTGGATGAAGGGCACCGACAACATCCCTTGAGAAGTGGCGCGCAACGGTCCAGGTATCCGTCCTGCGACAAGGAGGGCGCGATGTGTTAGAATGATCGGGCAGGCCGCGGCTCGATTCGACCGCGTAACGAAGCGGAGGTC
>JBEKOT010000049.1:0-18351 GCA_049521495.1 Syntrophorhabdales bacterium
GTGAAGATCGAGTATGAGGAGATAGCCCCGGTGCTCGATATCGAGGAAGCCCGGAGGGGCGTACGGGTCGTCCACGATTCCGGCAACCTCTTCTCCTACAAAAAGGTGCGGAAAGGAGACGTGGAGAAGGGCTTTGCAGAATCCGACGTCATTGTCTCGCACACGTTCCGGACGGCCTGGGTCGACCACGCCTTCCTCGAGACGGAGGCAGGGATCGGCTTTATGGATGAAGGCGGGCGGATCGTAATCAAGTCGTCCACCCAGAACATCCACTACAAACGGGCCGAGATCGCACGGCTCCTATCGATCCCGGAGGAGAAGATCAGGGTCGTCCAGGCGACGACCGGCGGGGGCTTCGGCGGGAAGCTGGACGTGACCGTTGAGGGCTTCCTTGCGCTCGCGGTCTATCACGCCAGGCGTCCCGTCTTCATGCGCTATACCAGGGAAGAGAGCATGCTCTCGAACACGAAGCGCCATCCCCTTCATGTCGAGTACAGGACGGGGGCGAAGAAAGACGGCGCCCTCACTGCAGTCAAGGTCAGCATAGTAGGTGATACGGGCCCTTATGCCTCTTATGGCGACTCGGTCTGCCTGAGGGCGGCCGTCCATGCAACCGGACCTTACGAAGTGCCGAACGTCTGGGTGGACAGCAGGCTCTTCTATACGAACGGTCCCGTGTCGGGGGCTATGCGCGGGTTCGGCGTACCCCAACTTGCCCTTGCCCATGAATCGCAGATCGACGAAGTGGCCTCCCTTCTGGGGATGGACCCTATGGACGTTCGGATCAAGAACGGCTTGAAGCGGGGATCGGTCACCGCCACCGGCCAGCACCTTTCCGCGAGCGCCGGCTTTGTCGAGACCCTCAAGAGGATCGAGCCGTACTGGAGGGAGCGGAAAAGATCGAAGAAGGCTTCCGGGTTCGGCCTCGGCTCCATGTATTACGGCATAGGCAACACCGGGGTCGCCAACCCGTCCCGAGCCCTCCTGGAGGTAGTTGAGGAAGGGCGGATAGTCCTCCATACGGGCGCCTGCGAGATAGGGCAAGGGTCGGACACGGTGCTCCTCCAGATACTGCTCGAGACGCTGAAGATGGCCAGGGCGGAGGTAGTGCTCGACAGGGGCGACACGGATACGTCCAAAGATGCGGGGTCATCGTCTGCGAGCCGCCAGACCTATATTTCGGGAGGGGCGGTCCGCGACGGGGCGCTCAAGCTCAAGGAAGTCCTGGAAGAGGCCGGCTACTACAGGGGGCGGAGCCTTTCGGACATCTATCGCTCCCTCGCGGGCCAGGGGAACCTCTTTTTTGAAGGCTTTTTCGACCCGCCAGCGGCCGGCTTGGACGGAGAGACAGGACAGGGCGTCCCTTACGCCACTTATGCCTTCGCGACCCACATGACGGAGGTCGAGATCGAGGAACCGACAGGTACGTGCAGGGTAAAGAAGGTCAAGGCCGCCCACGACGTAGGGAGGGGCATAAACCCGAGGGGGATCAAAGGCCAGATATACGGGGGCATCGCCATGGGCATCGGCCTTGCCCTGATGGAGGAGTTCATCCCCGGCAGGACGACCTCCTTCGATACATACTACATCCCCACGTCGATGGATATGCCCGAGGTCGATGTAATGGTGGTCGAAGACGAGGAGCCCACCGGCCCCTTCGGGGCAAAAGGGCTGGGGGAGCCTGCGCTCATACCCCAGGCGGCGAGCATCGTCAACGCCATCCGCGACGCCACCGGCCTTGCCGTATACGACCTGCCGTGCAACATGGAGAGGCTGAAGGGATTGCTGGAGGATAAGAAAAAAAGATGAGGGGCTCAGACCCCGAAGTCATAGCGGAAGCAAAAGGGAGGAGACGATTATGAGACTTGTTCTGGCCAACGTCGGGCGGATCTTTACCGGGGACATCAGGGAACCTCTTCAGGAAGGGCCTCTCTCAATCGTCATCGAGGATGGAAAGATAACGGCCGTGGAGAAGGGGCCGGACGGCAAGGGCGACAGGACAATCGACGTGAACGGCATGACCGTCTGCCCGGGGCTCATCGATTCCCATACCCATCCGGTATTCGGTGACTTTACCCCCAGGCAGAATCAGACGGGCTACATCGAGAGCAGCCTGCACGGAGGCGTTACTGCCATGATCTCAGCGGGCGAGGTCCACCTGCCGGGCAGGCCCAAGGACAGGCAGGGGACGAAGGCCCTGGCGCTCCTCGCGCACAAGTCCTTTGCGGCCGTAAGGCCGGGAGGTGTGAAGGTCTATGGCGGCGCGCTGATCCTGGAGAAGGGTCTTGTGGAGGAGGATTTCAAGGAGCTCGCGGCCGAGGGCGTCTGGCTCGTGGGGGAGATAGGTCTCGGGACCGTGAAAACTGCGGACGAAGCGCGCGAGATGGCCGGCTGGGCTCGGAAATACGGCATGAAGGTGCTAATGCACGTCGGGGGCACGTCGATACCCGGAAGCTCGACCGTCACGTGCGATGACGTCCTTGTGGCAAGACCCACGGTGGTCTGCCATCTCAACGGCGGGCCGACGAGCATCCCCGTTCCCGAGGCGAAAAGGGTGATAGACCAGTCGGAGGCTGCCATCGAGATCGTCCACTGCGGCAATCCGAGGACTGCCATCGAGGTTGTGAACTACCTGAAAGAGAAAGGTGGTCTTTCCCGCCTCATCATCGGTAACGACGCGCCCTCGGGCACGGGCGTCATACCCCTCGGCATGTGGAGGATGGTCAATTTCATCTCCTCCCTCTGCTCGATCCCTGCAGAGGTGGCCGTCTGCTGCGCCACGGGCAACACGAAGGCGGTCTTTTCCCTGCCCCACGGGCTGGTTAAGCCCGGAGAGGCGGCCGACCTTCAGGTCATCGATGCCCCTCTAGGATCGGCGGGGTCGGACGGGAAGGGCGCCATTGAGGCAGGGGACATACCCGGGATCGCAGCCGTCCTTGTGGACGGCGCGGTAAAGGCGGAAGTAAGCAGAAATACGCCTCCGCCGGCAAGGAGGATCGCAATTAGATAGACCTGCCGGCCGGAGAGAAAGAGGCAGGGAGGGAGAATCGAGAACATGAAGGTTGACCTGGCGAGATGCAAAGGCTGCGGGATCTGCGCGGAGGTCTGTCCCCGGGGCATCATCGGCATAGAAAAGAAGAAGGTGCGCATCGGCGAGGGGTGCGTCGAGTGCAGGACGTGCATGAGGGTCTGCCCTCAGGCCGTATTTTCACCCGAACCGCCGGGAAAGGCGCCCTCGTGCACGGCTTGCCCGATAGCCTGTAGGATACCGGAAGGGTTTTTCGGCGCCTGCATGCGCTACTACAACGATGGGGGGACGATCAGCCGGAAAGCAAGGGTCCACACGTATGAGGAGGTGGCGGACATGGTGGAGAGCGCCGGTTCGTCCCTCATCGAGCGGCCCCTCCTCACAGGCATAGGCTCGGGCACCACCTATCCCGACTTCAAACCCTCCCCCTTTATCGTAAGCGGCGTCAGGGACGGCATCGACATCGTAACGGTCGTAACGGAGGCGCCGCTTTCCTACAGCGGCGTCAAGGTAAAAATAGACACGGACCGCTTCATAGGAGAAGAATCGAAGCGTATTTACGTTAAGCGCAAAGGGAAAAGGCAAGTAGGCCATCTATGCACCGAGGAGTACGGCTCCAAGATGCTCTCCCTCGGCGGCGTCAACACGCTAACCTCGAAAGACGGCCTGTTCGCCGCAAAAGCCATTTTCGAGGTTCTTCAGGGCCAATGGGTGACAATGGAGGTAGAGGACGGGTCGAAGATCGAGATCGCCCTGGACAAGGCGCCGAAGATAGACGGCGTATCCGAGGAAAGAATGCGGGTCGGCTGCGGCAGCGCCTGCTCCGGTCTCTTTGCGCCTTATATGAACCGTGCCGCCGACGAGGTCATCGTGCTCGACGGCCACATAACCGGTCTTTTCAGCGAGCACCCCGCCGGTCGCGAGACAGGCAAAGCGCGGTCCGGCGTGTCGATAGTGGGCCAGAAGAGCACAGAGGGAAGATACTTCGTCGGCAAAGGGAAAGGCTGGGGCGGCACGGACATAAAGGAGCCCCTCGACGTAATCTCCGAAATAGACAGGGAGAAGATGCTTGACGGCATGAGCATACTCATTACTGAGACCACGGGCCGCAATTTCGCCTTCTACAGGATGAGGAAGGGCGTCCCTGTGAAGGAGGCCCCGAGCCCCGAGGCGCTTTCCTTTTTGGAGGTGCTCGCCGACTCCTGCGAGAAATCGAAAGTCAGCGCGATTCTCGCGGCGGGCGTGGGAGGGTCGGCGCGGGCCGGCGTGACCAAGAACCCCATAAAGCTGACCAGGGCGGTGCACGAGGGCAGGGTTGCCATCACGATAGGAGGCGCGCGTCCCTTCATCCTGCCCGGCGGGGGGATCAACTTTCTGGTGGACGTTGGGAAGATCAAGCACGGCAGCATCTACCTTTCTCCCACGCCGTCCTTCGTGCTCCCCGTGGAATATACGATGAGGCGGGACACCTTTGCCGAAATCGGGGGCCACGTGGATTCGATCAAGCCCATAGAGAGCGTATTGAAGGGGAAGGCCCGTAAGCCGAGAAAATAAGAACCGGAGGTGGCGCATGGAAGTGAGAAAAATGGTGACCGTTGTGGAGGACATATTCGTCGATGGCCAAAGACGGGCGGACAAGCCTATCAGGAAAGTGGCGGCCATCGCGGTCATAAAGAACCCCTATGCCGGCGTTTACCAGGAGGACCTGACAAGCCTCATCGACGACGGCGAGGAGCTGGGAAAAGTGCTCGGCGAGAGGGCCGTGGCGGCCCTTGAAGGGAGGAAGGCAGAAAGCTACGGTAAGGCCGCCATCGTGGGCGCGGCCGGCGAGTACGAGCACGCGGCGGCCCTCCTCCACCCTAAGCTGGGCACGCCTCTGAGGAGCGCCGTAGGGGGCGGAAAGGCGATCATCCCTTCCGTAAAGAAGATCGGACGAATGGGGGACGAAATAGACATACCCCTCCATTTCAAGGACGCAGCCTTCGTGAGGTCCCACTTCGACGGCATGACCGTCTCGGTCAATGACGCGCCGAAGGCGGACGAGATCCTGGTTGCCATCGCCGTAACGGACGGCGGCAGGCCGCTCGCCAGGGTAGGCGGTCTTAAGAAGGCGGAAGCCAAAGGCGAGGACGGTTTGAGGTAGCAGTAAACTCTATCCGACGAAGCGGTCGATATACCGCTCGACTGCAAGCAGGGTCCTGGCCAGCGGGGTCTGCGCCGCGATCAGGCCGCAGGCGACCCCGAGCGCATTGGCTGCCATGTCGGCGTACTCGAAGGTCCGGTAGTCCGTGAGCCCCTGAAGGAATTCGAGGCCGACCCCCAGCATGGCGAAGGCAAAGCCGAGAGCCCATCGTACCCTTTTTTGCGTATATATCTGGCAGAACCAGAAGGTGAGGCAGAAATAGGCGGTAATGTGGTAGACCTTATCGCACGCGCGGAAAGACACAACGGTCGGCGGGTTTCGCATCAAGGAAGCGACCATAACGAAGGCAATCAACAGAAAGCCGACAGTGAGCCACAAGGGCATAAATCTCAACCTATTCAAAAGACTTTCCTCCGTAAGCCATGAGCCCTTTTACAGCCCCCGCAATTGCCGCCATCACCGGACCTGCCTGGGCACGTATGACGAGATCGGCCAGGGCGTCGCAGGCCGTCTCGTCACGGTTGATAATGGCCAGCTTCGCCCCGGCCCGCTTTGCAACAACCGGCATGGAGGCGGCAGGGTGCACGACGAGAGAGGAGCCGACAACGATAAACAGGTCGGACGATTGGGAGCGCCTGTAGGCCTCCGCCGTTTCCCGCTCGGGCATGGGCTGTCCGAAGGAGATTGTGGCCGGTTTGAGAAGACCGCCGCACCCTGCGCACTGCGGGGCTTTCTCGCCTGCCGAAAGCCGGGCCTGTACTTCCTCCCGCTCGTATCTCTTCCCGCAGTCAAGACACGTGGCGTGCATAGCGGTGCCGTGCAGCTCCAGCACCTTCTCGGCTGAATTGCCCGCCTTGAAATGCAGGCCGTCTATATTCTGCGTAATCAGGCAATCGAGCTTGCCAAGTTTCTCCAGCTCGGCAATTGCCAGATGGCCCGCATTCGGAGATGCGTCTTTCATGGAATCGTACATTTCAGTGGCCATCATCCAATAATTCTCCCGCGATTTTTCATTGGAGAGGAACCTGTGAAAGTCAAAATCCTCGGGGTCGTACCTATCCCACACGCCCCCGGGGCTCCTGAAGTCGGGAATGCCCGACTCCGTGCTCAACCCCGCCCCCACGAAAACTACCATCCTTTTCGAGTCTACGATCCATCCGGCTATCTTTTCGATCTCTTCCATGCTTGCCCTTTTTGCGATTTTCCTTGACGATACCCCTTTAGCCCGGGACGATTCGCTCGCCGGCAGTGTAAACGTTTGCCCTGCCGGGCCTGAGGAAACCTATTAACGTTATATCGAGCTCGGCAGCGAGCTCTATGGCCAATGATGTGGGTGCAGAGGCCCCGGCAATGATCTCAACCCCCATGCGCCCTGCCTTCTGGACCATCTCGTAGCTAAGCCTGGAGCTGAGAAGGGCTGTCTTGACCCGTCCGCTTTGACGGGAGAATAGGATCTGGCCTATTGCCTTGTCGAGGGCGTTGTGGCGCCCGACGTCCTCCGCGAGGGCAAGGAGCCGGCTGCTCCCGTCGAACAGGGCCGCAATATGGGCGCCGCCCGTCGCGTCGAAGACCGCTCCTTGGGATTCCATGGTTTTCTGCATGGCGAAGATCTCCGAGAGCGGAAGAAGCACCGTCCTTTCGCTCTTTGTCAGATTAGTGCAGATATCCGCGATCAGCTCCTTGCCGCAGATGCCGCAGCCGGCATAGATGACGCCCCTTTTCTTCGGCGGCCGGCCGCGGTCATGCCCGTTCCCGCTAAGATAGACGTTCACGCGGTTTACGGAGTCGGGGCAGTGGTTGACTCCCTTTACATCTTCGAGGGAGGAGATGAGGCCTTCAGAAAAACAGAGGCCGAGGGCAAGGAACACGTCCCGACCCGGCAGCCGCATGGTCATGTAATAGGGCTCGTCGTCGATCATTATCTCGAGAGGCGCCTCCACGCACACGACGTCATCGGCCTGGCCCCCTTCACGGTCTAGGTAACGCGTAAGACGCACTTGCACGACAGCCTCGGAACCGGCCCCATCGGCATCCATGGTCCACCCCTTTTCTTCTTGGAACGCCATCGATAAAGTATAACGCCTGGGTGGCATCGGCGCAACGGCCCGGTCCGGTGTTCTACCCATAGGAACCCGACAATAATCAGGCCGGCGAGGCTGCCAGCGGGTATTTGATAGGTGCTTGACTATAGAAGTGGTACAATGAGTGAAGGCGGGTGGCGGGTCTTCCGCAAAACGAAAGGAGGGAGGGTTATGAGAGCCGGTGAGAAGACCGGCGTGATCGTAGTTGATATGCAAGGTGATTTCACCACGTGGAAGAAAGGCACCCTGGCTGTCAATGGGGCGGACGAGGGATTCGTCAAGAAAGTTGCGGACGCCACTGCCATCTTTAAGGAAAAGGGATTTGTCTTTTACGCCACCCAGGACTGGCACCCGAAGAGCCACATCTCCTTTGCCAGCAACCATCCGGGCAGCAAGCCTTTTGAGGCGGTAAAGATAGATGGCAGGACCCAAATCCTGTGGCCGGACCATTGCGTCCAGGGGACCGATGGCGCCAAGATCCTCCTCGACGCTGGTATTTTTCAGGCAATAGTGAAGAAGGGGCAGGACCCGAAATTCGACAGCTACTCGGGTTTCCAGGACGGCGGCGGCGCCAAGACCGAAATGGACACTCTCCTCAAAACTGCGGGCATCAAGAAACTTGTGGTCTATGGGCTTGCTACGGATTACTGCGTCATGGCAACCGCCATCGACGCGGCGGCGAACGGGTACAAGGTCATTGTAATCGAGGGTTTGAGCAAGGGCGTGGCGCCGGACACAACGGCGAAGGCCCTCGAAACCATGAAGGCGAAAGGCATTCAGGTCCTGAAGGAAGTGGACATGAAGAGGATCGGCAATCTGTAGGCAGGGCCCCAAAATGAAAGCATGCAGCGTGGGGCCGGTGAAAAATCTATTTGTCTTTTTCCAGGACATTTTATAGAATAGCGCATCCCTTTCATCTTTGGTCGTATTTGCGTGCAGGGTTGACCCGATGTCAATTCAGGAGGCGAGTATCGATGGTGGTTCTAGCCGCCTTCGGCCGCTGCAGCGCCCGACGCTTGACGGTCCTCAAGCTGCCTCCCCGGGCGCCTGAGAAAAAGGAGGGGAAGATCCGATGAGAAAATCCGTTCTGCCCGTAATCCTTGTATTGGTCCTTATAGGGCTTTCATGTGCCGTGTCCGTCTTGCTGGTCAAAGTTTGCACCATCCATTCGGGAAGCGAGTTCAAACTCCCCCTTCTCGCCATCGGCGGTGTTGTCCTGCTCCTCCTGGTGCTGGCAATCGTGTCTATGTTGTTCGGAGTTTCCGGACTGTCCGACAAGACACAGGCACTTGCGCTACCCGAGGGCTCGATCCGCGCGGTTATTGCCCTTTCCCTTGTGGTGCTGTTCGCAATCCTTTCCGTCTTTCTTTTTGATAGCCTGTCCGTCAGGCCCGTCCGGACAGTTTCAGCCTTAACGGAAACGGAAAAGAACGAGTTCCTGAAAAACAACAGGACCGCTACCGACATCTTTGTCAAAGAGGAGGGCGCCGGAAAGGCAAAAAAATTTACGGTCAGCTACAAGGACAATGCCAGCCAGCCGGCTGACGACTTAGCGAAGCAGTTATTGACAATGATCGGAACACTGCTCACGGCGATGGTATCGTTCTATTTCGGGACCCGCGCAGTGGCGTCCACATCACAGGCGGCGGGCTCGCTGAAGCTTACGCCGCACGTCCGAGGCGTTCAGCCCCAGTCGTTCTCACTGGCGACCGGCTCCGTGATCGAGCTTCAGATTCTTGGAGACAATCTTAACTCTATCAAACAGGCGAAGATCGTCTATCAGGGCAAGCAGATTCTGGCGACAGAAGTGGTGTCCAACGACAGTGTCGTCAAGTGCAAGATTCCCGTAGACGCAAACACACCTGCCGGGAAATGGGACGTCCTGGTTATAGACAGCAACTCCCAAACTGCGAGCTTGCCGGCGGCCTTGGAGATAACGGCTTGAGAGTTCTTTAGAGGCTATTGGACGGGTATTACCTACGGTGTATTGACGGTCTCATTGTGGTTTCGTCGCGCCGGACTTCATCTGACACCCGGAGAGCTCCTGGGTACCGGCTTTCCCAGAGATGACGGCAGGTAGACGATGGTAGACTCCAGGCTGGATAAGGGGTGTAGCCTCTGCTCCGACGATGGCTCCGTTGGGGCGACAATGCCAGGCCCGCAAGTTTTGCGCTACCCCCTAAAAAATACTTGTATAAAACCGCGCGTAATGGTACACCAAAATATATACCAACTAATCAAAGGGGGAGGGATATGAAACGCCACGCTCTACTCGCGTTCTTTGCGATCTTCTTCCTGTCCTGTACGATGGCGCTGGCCGCACCGGGCAGCAAAGTCGTCGGCGATGCCCGTTCCGTAGACACGAAATACGCAGGCCCCTTCAACGTGAACCTCGAGAAGTGGTTTGCGGCCCATCCTGTGGAGCCCGGGAAAATGCTGAGGCTGGAGCCGATGTTCCAGACGCCGAGGGTCGTAGTCGCGTCGCTCGCGGCTGCTGGAAAAGGACAGCTTCTCGACCTCCATTACCACAGGTATGCTGATGAGCTCATGTTTGTCATCAAGGGTCAGTGCGAAGAGTATATCGATGGCAAATGGGTCCTCACGAAGGCCGGCGATATGCACTACAACCCGCGCGGAGTCATCCATGCCGGCAGGGTTGTGGGCGAAGGGCCTTTCATGGCCCTGGCTATTTTCACCCCGCCCCCGCCCCCTGACGACCGGGTGTTTCTTAACAGCGAGACAACTGCCGCCAAGGCGGACGCAAAAGTGGGCGACTGGTCTCTTTTGGACACCCAGTATAAGAGGGGCTACAACTTCAACCTGGATGAATGGTACGCCTCCCATCCCATCGAAACCGGCAAGTCCTGGCGGAGCGACCCTGCCATGGGAACGCTCCGCAGCCAGTTGATGATCGCCCAGAAGCCCACCCTGGGGGTCCACTATCACGGCTCGGCCGATGAGATCATTTACGCCTATAAAGGGGCGGGCGAGATGTACATAAACGGGGAATGGGTGAAGATAAACGCCGGCGAGACCCACTTCTGTCCCAGGGGGTTCATCCACGGCATCCGCCCGGTAGGCAGCGGCGAGTTCAAGATCTTTGCGGTTTTCGCACCGCCCCAGGCGAACGGGGCCGACAGGATATTCGTGGATTTTAAGTGACCGGGCCCGGAGGGGCGCAATTGGGAAGCACTTGCCCGTGAGGGCAAGCAAAAAACGAAAGGAGGACGGGTATGAAACGCATTGCCATCGTTGCTCTAGCGGTTTTTTTCCTCTTCAGTGCCGGGGCGCTGGCCGCACCCGACAGCAAACTGGTCGGAGACAGCCGCTCCATCGACACAAAGTATGCGGGTCCCTTCAACGTGAATTTGGAGAAGTGGTTTGCTTCCCACCCGCTGCCAGCCGGAAAGCTCCTGATGATGGAGCCCATTTTCGTAACACCCCGCGTGGCGGTGCTGGCTGCCGCCAACAAAGGGCAGCTCATCGACCTCCACTACCACAGCAATGCCGATGAGATCGTCGTGGCCGTGAAAGGCCAGTGCGAACAGTATGTCGATGGGAAGTGGGTCGTCATGAAGGCGGGCGACCTGCACTACAACCCGAAGGGTGTCATCCACGCAACGCGCGTGACAGGCAGCGAGCCGTTCCTGGCCCTCTCCATCTTCACCCCGGCTCCACCCGCAGCCGGCGACAGGGTGTTCCTGAACACCGATATAACGACGGCCAAAGCCGGGGCGACCGTCGGCGACTGGGCTCTGCTGGATACTCAGTATAAAAAGGGCTACATATTCAACTTGGACCAGTGGTACGCCGCCAATCCCCTCAGTCCCGAAAAGCCGTGGCGGAGCGACCCGGCCATGGGAACGATGCGCAGCCAGTTGATGATCGCCCAAAGGCCCGCCCTGGGCGTCCACTATCACGGCTCGGCCGATGAGATCATTTATACTTACAAGGGTGCCGGCGAGATGTACATAAACGGGGAATGGGTGAAGATAAACGCCGGCGAGATCCACTTCTGCCCCCGTGGGTTCATCCACGGCATCCGCCCTGCGGGCAGCGGCGAGTTCAAGATCTTTGCCGTGTTCGCACCGCCCCAGGCGAACGGGGCCGACAGGATATTCGTGGATTTGAAGTAACGCGAAGGCGGGGAGGCTCCCGGCATGATTCATGGAAACGGAAGCAGCGCTAAAAACCTCAGGACGGGCGTCAGTTCGACAGTGGTGATGCAAAAACTGGAAAACGCAATCGTCTCGGGCTATTTCAAACCCCGGGAGCGCCTCGTTGAAAGGGACCTCCTCGCGCACTTCAACGTCAGCCGCACGGTGATCAGAGAAGTCCTGAAAATGCTCCAAGGCAAAGGCCTGGTCAAGCTTACCCCTTACCGGGGGGCCGTGGTAGTGGACCTCACGGCGGAAGAGGTCGAACAAATCTATTTCCTCCGAGCGAAGCTCGAAGTCATTGCCGCAGCCCTGGTGGTCGATAATATCACCCGGCAGGAGATCCAGCGCCTGGAAAAGCTCAGGATGGAACTGGAAAAGCACCAGCGGGCAAGGACGGAGCAGATGATAGAGAAGGACAATGAGTTCCATCGGGTCCTCTTCCAGCCCTCGAGGAACGGCTACCTCAACTACATGATCGACTACCTCGGCACAAGAGCCTATATGGTCAAGTTTAACGCCTGGTCTTTGCCGAACCGCATAGAGCAGTCGATACTGGAGCACAGGGCGATGATCGAGGCCCTCAAGCGCAGGGACGGCGAGGCTTTCGAAAAGCTCGTCGTGGACCATCTTTTCTTCTCCAGGGACAGCTACCTGGGTAGGTTAATAGGCTCAAAAGAGACGGGGAAAAGGGGGAAGGCAGGAATACAACTTTAGGCGCGAGGGATGGGCAGGGTGAGGATATACCGGGAATTGTGCAAAGGCGTGGAGGAGTGCGGCATCTGCCTCGCCGTATGCAGCCGCAAGGTTTTCAAGGCGGCGTCGAATCTGAACAGGAAAGGCTTCCGTCCCCCTGAGATAGCGGCGCCGGACGCCTGCACGCACTGCGAGAACTGCATGATCTTCTGCCCGGATATGGCGATCGCCGTCGCGAAATCCGGGCGAAAGAGATCCGGAAAAGATGAAAGCTGAGCGGGTCATGACGGGCCGGTACTTCATGATGGGGAATGAGGCGTGCGCGGAAGGCGCCCTGGCGGCAGGCTGTGAATTCTGTGCCGGATATCCCATAACGCCTGCAACGGAGATAGCCAATCGGCTGGCAGAAAAGCTCCCTCGGGTGGGCGGTTTCTTTCTCCAGATGGAGGACGAGATAGCCTCCATTGCCGCCGTCATCGGAGCTTCCTGGACGGGCAGGAAGGTAATGACCGTCACGTCAGGACCCGGCATCAGCCTAATGGCTGAAAACATCGGCTTCGCAGTAGGAGTGGAGACGCCATGCGTTATAGTGAACGTTCAGAGGGGCGCCCCGACTACAGGCATGCCCACGGTAGGGGTTCAAGGGGACATGGTGCAGGCCAGGCACGGATCCCACGGAGACTATGAGATCATAGCCCTTTGCCCTTCCTCGCCGCAGGACATGTTCGACCACACGGTGGTTGCATTCAATTACGCTGAAAAATACAGGACGCCGGTGTTCGTCCTATCCGACGCTTTTGTGGGTCACATGCGGGAAGAGGTGATAATACCGGGGCTCGAGAAGGTTGCAAAAGCGTACAGGAAAATTCCGCCCCAAGGGGCTGACCCGCAGACCATCAAAGGTTTTCTCGATGAGGACGTGGCGCCGATGCCCGTCTTCGGAAGGGGCTTCAAGGCCCATGTGACGAGCTCCTGTCACGACGAGACAGGCAAGCGGAACCTAATCGACGTCTCCTCTCTTGACATGTTCGTGAGGAGGCTGAGCAACAAGATACTCAAGCACAAGGAAGAGATCACGCTCGTCGAGAGGGACTACGAAGGCGCGGACGTCGTCCTCATCTCTTACGGCGCTGTGGCGAGGGCGGCATCTACCGGGGCGGCCATGGCGCGGGATGCGGGCATCGCCGCCGGCACGCTCCGCCTGGTCACAGTGTGGCCTTTCCCCGACCATGAGATAGAAAGGATGGCAACGACCGCCAGGCACGTGATAGTGCTTGAGAACAACCTAGGTCAGATGTACCCCTATATAAAAGCAGCCGCAGCGCCCTTTGCCGATGTGTCCTTTCTTCCACCGAGGCTGGTCGGGCAGATCCACGACCCAGAAGACATCCTGCGCAGGATAAAGGAGGTCCGCCGATGAGCGAGCTCCTTCGCCCCAGTGTCGAGCCGGGCCCGGGCGGGACAAGAGCGGCAGTCGGAACCAGGGAGGCCGTCTCATGAGCGCTATGCCCCACCCCCTTCACAAGTTCATCCGTCCTTCCGTAACCTCGACTACCAATT
Source organism: Syntrophorhabdales bacterium (assembly GCA_049521495.1). Classification (GTDB taxonomy): domain Bacteria; phylum Desulfobacterota; class Syntrophorhabdia; order Syntrophorhabdales; family WCHB1-27; genus CAWEPK01. Next base: position 13,666 of record JBEKOT010000049.1, read on the forward strand.
GCCCCGGATGCGGCAACGGTATAGTGACCCAGAGCATACTGCGGGCCGTCGACTCCTTGGGGATGGACCTGGATGACTTCGTTTTCGTTTCCGGCATAGGCTGTGCGGCCTGGATACCCAGCCCCCTTTTCAATGCGGACGTTCTTCACGTCACCCACGGAAGACCCATCGCTTTTGCCCTGGGAATTAAAATGGGCCTTCCCGAAAAAAAGGTGATGGTTATAAGCGGGGACGGAGACCTAGCAGCCATCGGGGGAAATCATCTCATCCACGGTGCAAGGCGCAACGTGGACATGACCGTTATCTGCGTCAACAACAAGATATACGGAATGACCGGCGGCCAGGCCGGACCGACGACGCCGGCCGGGGTGAAAACGACGACCACGCCGTACGGAAGCTTCGAGAACCCCTTCGATATCTCCCGTCTCGTCATCGCTGCCGGCGCCCCCTTCGTGGCCTGCTGGACAACCGTTCATGCAAGACAGTTGACCCGTTCCATCAAGAAGGCGATCAATAAGAAGGGCTTCGCCTTTATCGAGGTCCACTCCCAGTGCCCCGTGCAGTTCGGCCGCAAGTCTGGGATGAGCGGGGCCGTCCAGATGATGGAGGATTACCGCAAGAGGTCGATCGGCGTCGAAAAGGCTGCGGGGCTCCCGGACGATGAACTGGCGAAAAGGATCGTTGTCGGAGAGCTCGTGAACATCCAAAAGCCCGAAATGACGGAAGAGATAGAGAGGATTAAGGCGAGGGCCGCCGGGAGGTCCCGATGAGCCGCACTGAGATCATCGTGGGAGGGGTCGGAGGCCAGGGCGTCGTCCTCTCCGGGATACTTCTCGGCACGGCGGCAACTCTCTTCGACAACAAGAAGGCGGTCCAGACGCAATCCTACAGCTCGGAGCTCAGGGGAGGCGCGGCAAAAGCGGAGGTGATTATCTCCGAGGACCGGATTTCAGACCCCCAGGTCAGGAGGCCGGACATTTTCATAGCCCTGGCGGAAGAGGCGGTCCCCCGCTATATCGGCCTCATGAAGCCCGGGGGCTTGCTTGTAATCGATTCGGACATGGTGAGGGGCGCAGGACCGGGCAACTACGAGATCCTCAGCGTACCGGCGACAAGCATTGCCAAAAAAGATTTCGGCAATACGATCGTTGCCAATCTCGTCGTCCTCGGCGTCCTGATAAAGAAGACTGCGGTCGTCTCGGTGCAATCCATGGAGAAGGCCATCGAGATGAGCGTCCCTAAAAAGGCCGTTGCGCTAAACATCGCTGCCTTTAGGAGAGGGCTGATGGGAGGGCCTAAGAAACCTGCCCTGAGTGCTCGGAAAGCGGGGTAAGAGGGTAGTTGTGGGCAGAGAATACGGAAAGATCCTGGTAGTAGACCTTACTGACGGGAGCCGCAGGACGATCCGACATCGCGGATGGAGCGAGGAGGGGATGTCCGAAAGGGCCGTCACCTTACCGGTTTGAAGGAAATACGGTGGCTCAGTTGCTGGACCATCTTATGTCGGAAGGCAACAGGCTTGTTCGGGAATCGCTTTTGGAGCAGGGGACGGGCATGATGGACCCTGCGATCCAGATCACGGTCAACGGAAGGTTCCTCGAGAAGGAGAAGTTCCTGGAGAAAAGGCTCGACGAGGGCGATTCGGTAACCATTATGCGGTTGCTTGCCGGGGGTTGAGGCGCACCCATGAAGTAGACTAGTCCGGGGAGGGATTGTTATGCCATTCAGAAAGTTGAAGCACCTTTCCCATGCCGCTTTCGAAAATGCCTATCGTGAGCACGGCCAATATCGTTTTTTGGGTCGCAGGGCTTGTGATGGCCTATTTTGCCCATCTCGGACTCAAGAAGACGCCCCCGGCGCTCCCTTTCCGGACGAAAGTCGGCAGCTTCATCTCTTCGGACCCTTCGCTTTTCCTCACCCTCGGAATTCTCTTCGGCTATCTCTTCTACCCGACCGTCGAGAAAAGCATCGTCCCCCCGGCGGGCCCCTATTTGCTTATGACTATCATGTTCACGATGGGCCTGGCCATCAGTTTCGAGGATTGGAAGCGTATGGTCCGGAGGCCGAGGCTCGTGGGCATCGGCGTGGTGCTGAGATGGGTCTGTATGCCCCTGGTCGCCTTTCTTCTTTCACTGGTCCTGCTGGGCCTCTTTCCCGGACCCACGGGGAAGGCCCTTGCAGTAGGCATAATCGTGCTGGGCACTACGCCAACGGGAGGGGGGTCGAATGCCCTTACCATGATCAGCAAGGGCGACCTTGCCCTTTCGGTCTCGGTCACATCTGTCAACACCATACTCGCGCCTTTTCTGCAACCCGTCCTGATCCTTTGGCTGGCAGGAGGGATTGCCAGCCTGAACGCCAATGCGCTCTTTAAGGACCTCCTATATCTCGTGGTCGCCCCTGTCCTCGCCGGCAGCATCCTGGGCTCCCTTTTTCCTAAGCCCATAAGCAAGATCAAGCCCCTGTTCGGCCCGCTCGCGATCGTATGCCTGGCTTTCATAGTCATGGGCACCATGTCCAAGGGCACGAGCACTCTGATCAAGCAGTTCTCCGTGCTCTTGTATCTCGTTGCCGTGTGCCTCGTCCAGGCGATGGCGGGGCTCCTTTTGGGATATTTTGTGCCGAAGTACTTCGGGTTCAATTATGCCCAGCGCAAGGCCGCCTGCTTCGAGGTGGGCGTGGAGAACGCAGCCCTAGCCATGCTCGTCGCCCTGCGCCACTTCAACCCGCTCACTGCCCTGCCTTCCATCGTATACGGCAAGATCCAGTACATCATCACGTCGACCATATTCGTTCCGAAGTTTCAAAAGCTGGAGGATAAGGAGATCGTGGACGTGGCAGCAGTGAAGGCAATCGCTGAACCGGGGGCTTAGGAATGCTTGGGGCAGGTTATGAAAAATAATGATGTCCGCCGGGTTTTCTTCTCCGACCTTAAGGATTTTTGCTCCCGGGCTTACATGAAAGCGGGCGTGCCGGCCTCCGAAGCGGAGATCGTCTCCGACCTCCTCGCTAGATCGGACTTGAGGGGCGTTGAGACCCACGGCACAACCCGTCTGCCCATCTACATCTCGAGGCTCCAGAAAGGATATGTCAGAAAAGAGTGCAAGCTCACACCCGTAAGGGATAAAGGCCCGACCGCCTTCCTGGAAGCCCACGGGTCGATGGGTCATATAGCCGCTTACAGAGGCATGGAGAGGGCCATCGCAAAAGCGGAAGAGTATGGCATTGGCTGGGTCTCGGTAAAAGACAGCGGCCATTTCGGCGTTGCCGGCCTCTTCCCCATGATGGCGCTGCAGAAGGACCTGATCGGATGGGTAGTCTCCAACTCCGCTCCCATGATGTTCCCATGGGGCGGAAGGGAGCGGATCATAGGCAACAACCCCCTGGCCTATGCAATACCCGCAGGTGAATGTCCCCCGGTGGTCCTCGATTTTTCCCTGAGCGTAGTTTCCTCCGGCAAGCTCATTCTGGCCCGGAAGAAGGGAGAGAGGATCCCTCTGGGGTGGGCCGTCGATAAGGATGGTTTGCCCACCGAGGACCCCTATGAGGGATACGAGGGCGGAGGGTCGCTCGTGCCGGTGGGGGGTCACAAGGGCTACGGGATGGCGCTCGTTCATGAGATCCTGACGGCGGTGCTCACGGGAGGCAAATTGACGAGCCGGATCAAAAGCCTCTATGAAGAAGACAAGAGCGGCATCCAGGGCACGTGCCACTCCTTCGCGGCCATAGATCCGGACTGCTTTACGGGAAAGGAAGCCTTCAAAAGAAGCATGGATCGCTACATCAAGGGGATCAAGGAAAGCGCAAAGGCTAAGAACGCCTCAGAGATCCTGATGCCGGGGGAACCGGAGCTCCGGACGGAGACGGAACGGCTGAAGTATGGTATTCCTCTGGCCCGGGCCACCCTGAAAGAGCTGGCCGTCCTTGGAGAATCTTTGGAAATTCCCCTCCCGTCGGCCCTTTTTGGGACCCTTTAGGTTTGAACGGGAGGACGCAACGCTGTCGGAGCGGCTTGGAGAATCTGGAAGATAGTAACCAAACGAAAGGAGGAAATCATGATTTCTCTCAAGGTGAACGGCAAGGTCTTTCAGGTGGATGTCCCCCCTGATACTCCCCTGCTGTGGGTACTCAGGGACCAGCTGAAACTCATGAGCGCCAAGTATGCGTGCGGCATAGGGGAGTGTGGAACCTGCACCGTGCACGTCGACGGGAAGGCGCAGCGATCGTGCGTCATCGAGGTCGGCAGCGTAGCGGGAAAGAAGATCACAACTGTGGAGGGGCTGCCGAAGAACCATCCTGTGAAGAGGGCGTTTATCCAGGAGCAGGTCCCTCAGTGCGGTTATTGTACGCCGGGCGTGATAATGCAGGTCTCGTCACTCATTTCGGAAACCAAGAACCCTGATCCGGAAAAAATAATTGCTGCCATGGACGACGTGATCTGCCGGTGTGGAGCTTACCCGGCCATCAAACGGGGCATAAGGTCGGCCGTTAAGATCGTGAAAAAGGAGGGTAGGGCATGAAATCATCCATCTCCCGTCGAGATTTTCTGAAAGGGACCCTGGCCGGCGCGGGCCTGACCATAGCCGCCTCCATCACCCCTCTCGGCACGAAGCTCCTCGGCGCCAAAGAGGTGGGAAAGGCCGTCTTTGCGCCCAACGTCTTTTACGAGGTGACGCCCGACAACCT
>JBEKOT010000050.1:0-14962 GCA_049521495.1 Syntrophorhabdales bacterium
GGCGAGAGGCGTGCAGGTGCCGGGCGGGCGCTGTGCAGTCCACCTTCGGAAGCCTTCGGGAAACCTCCGATCGCCTTGCATTATCCCGTTGATCTCGTCGCCCCCTACAGAGCCGCTCAATGTGATGTCGCCTTCCGGGCCGTCGATGCTGAAACGGAACCTATCTCCGCCTATCGGGACATTTCTTACGGACATAACCTCACCGCCGATGTAAACGCTGCCCGATACCCTCTGGAATTCCTGATGGAGCTCCAGAAGCAGAGACCGCTTCTCTCCTTCGGCCTCGATTCCACCCTCCCATCGGCCGCTCATATTTGCGGGAACAACCCATAAGTAGAGATAATTATCCCTGATCATGACGCGGTGATCCGGCTCCCACCGGCCCATATCATGGCAGTAAGAGACAATCCTCGTACCGGGCCTCAGCTCTTCCAGAAGCTTCGGTCTCAGCCTGAGGTTTACGTCGGGAAATAGAAAGATGAAGAGCACCATCGCCTCGCTGATGTCGCTCTCAAACAGGTCTGCGCGCATGAAACGGACGATGTTGCTTGCCTCCTCCTTCATGGCATTCCAATGGCACTCCTTGATTCTTGCCGGATCGAGGTCGATGCCGACGCCTCGCGCCCCGGTCCGGTTTACGGCATTGATGACGACCCTCCCGTCACCGCACCCGAGGTCGTAGAAGACGTCCTTACTACCCACCCCAGCTATTTTGATCATCTCGCTTATCACGTCCCGCGGGCTTGGCTCCCACCGCACGTCGAGACGCTCTCGGGAAAGCGAGACCCCTTCGAAAGATCCCGTTCTCCCGGTTGCTCTTTCGCAATCCACGCCAGGTCCTCCCCGCATACGGGACAGCAGCGAAGCAAGGGTCTCAATCCCGTCCCCTCCCTCAACGTGAGGTTCTAAGGCCCTTTTGTCAAGCCTTGCAGCGATGCAAGAAATGTGGCCCCATGCTCCGATATATGTTAACCTACCGCGATGGAGAGATCATGCGCGGCCAGGCCGTCCTTGGAATATTCGTCCTTATAGCTTTCGCCTGGGTCATCAGCGAAAACCGGAGGAAGGTCAGGGTGGGGGAGATCCTCCTTGGCCTTTTTGTTACCTTTCTCATGGCCGTGCTCATGCTCAAGGTCCCATATTTGCGCCAGGTCTTCGACGTGCTCAACAGGGCCGTTTCCGTCATTGAAGAATCTACACGGGCGGGCACATCCTTCGTATTCGGCTACGTAGGGGGAGGCCCGCTGCCCTTCGACGAGAACAGGCCCGGCTCGAGCTTCATCCTTGCCCTGCAAGCCCTTCCAATCGTCTTGGTGGTCAGCGCCCTTTCGTCCCTGCTCTTTTACTGGCGCATCCTCCCGGTAGTAGTGAAAGCCTTCGCCTGGGTTTTTCAGAAGAGCATGCGCGTGGGCGGCGCCGTCGGCCTCTCTGCCTCTGCGAACGTCTTTCTCGGCATGGTGGAATCGCCCCTCTTCGTTAGGCCCTACCTCCCCGAAATGACGAGGACCGAGCTCTTCATCACCATGAGCTGCGGCATGGCCGGGATTGCGGGCACAGTCATGGTACTCTATGCGTCCATACTCAGGTCGGTCATACCGGACGCCATGGGCCATATTCTGATAGTATCGATCATCAGCATACCTGCAGCCATAATGTTCTCGAAAGTGATGGTGCCTGGGACCGGCCCGGCCACGGCAGCCCGCCTTTCGGCTCCTCGGCCGGCCACGAGCACTATAGACGCAATTACCCAGGGGACGATAGAAGGCATCAACCTGCTCATCAACATTGTCTCCATGCTCGTCGTGCTTGTCGCTCTCATCTATCTCGCGAACAGGTTTTTGGGGCTACTCCCCGCCTTCGGCGGGCAGGGTGTCACCCTCCAGAGGCTTCTCGGCTACATCATGGCGCCTGTCGTGTGGCTCATCGGGATCCCCTGGTCGGAGGCGCCGGCCGCCGGAGGACTCATGGGGACCAAGACGATCCTCAACGAGATGATAGCCTATCTCGACATGTCAAAGCTCCCGCCAGGCGCGCTGTCCGCGAAAAGCAGGGTTATCATGATCTATGCCCTGTGCGGCTTTGCGAACCCGGGGAGCCTGGGCATCATGATCGGCGGCATGGGCAGCATGGTGCCGGAAAGGCGCGGCGAGATCATCGGCCTTGGGATCAAGTCGATTATAGCGGGTACGCTTGCGACTCTTCTGACCGGCGCCATCGTCGGCATAATAAGCTAAAGGGAGGAAGAGGGGCCTCATGACGGGCGCAGAAGTTCTCGTGAGAGCGGCCATGGAAAGAGGGATCGCCGTATGCTTCGCCAACACCGGTACCACGGAGATACCGCTCATCGCCGCCCTGGATAAGTATCCGGGGATAAGGGCCGTGCCTTGTCTCTTTGAGGGGGTCTGCACGGCGGCCGCGGACGGGTACGGCCGTGTGAGCGGAAGGCCTGCCATGGCGCTCCTCCACCTCGGCCCCGGCCTGGCTAACGGCACAGCCTACCTCCACAACGCGAGGCGGGCCCGCGCGCCCCTGGTAAACCTCATCGGCGAGCACGCCTCCTGGCACCTCCCTAACGACCCGCCACTAGCCATGGACATAGAAGCCCTTGCCGCTGTCGCGTCGGACTGGAAGAGGACGAGCGCAGGCCCCGAGACGCTCAGCAGAGACATGGCAGAGGCTGTGGCCGCCGCCTTGCGAGGATGCGTTTCCACGCTGATCGTGCCTAATGACTTCCAGCTGGCAGAGGCCCCGTTTCTGCCCGCGAAAACTGCAGAGACCTTCTTCGACCCCGTCTCTGGGGATGCAATCGAGAATGCCGTGCGACTGCTTTCGAGCGGAAGGAAAACGGCGGTGCTTCTTGGCGGGCGGGCCCTTCGGCTGGGCGGTCTGAATGCTGCGGCGCGGGTCAGAGCCGCCGCGGGTTGCGACCTCCTCTGCACCTCCTTCCCTGCCTTCATAGAGCGGGGCGGTGACCTGCCTGGAGTCCGGCGCATCCCTTACTTTCCCGAAGCCGCCCTCGATCTTCTTTCTCCGTACGAGGGGGTGGTGTTTGCGGGAGCAAATGAGCCCGTCACCTTCTTCGGCTATCCCGGCATTCCCGGGAAACTACTGCGGGAGGACCAGGAAAAGATATTCATCTGGACCGAAGGCCAGGACGAGATCGCAAGCCTGGAGGCCCTTGCCGACGGGCTTGGCGCCCCGCAGAGCCCGGCCCGCCCACGTGGGTACCCCAAAGCCGTCGACCGGTCGGCCTTGCCGTCAGGCGCGCTTACGCCCGAGAAGGTCTGCATGGTCCTGGCCGCACTCCAGCCGGAAGATGTTATAATCGTCGACGAGGGGCTAACGTCCGCTTTTGCCTATTGGGACCTCTCGGCAGGGGCGCCCGGCCATTCGCTCATGTCGGTTTCGGGAGGTGCCATCGGCTATGGAATGCCGTGCGCCCTCGGCGCCGCCCTGGCCTGTCCCGGCAAAAAAGTGATTAACCTGGAGGCGGACGGCAGCGGCCTGTATACTGTGCAGGCCCTCTGGACACAGGCCAGGGAAGGAGTCGACGTCACAACCCTCGTCTGCTCCAATAGAAGCTACCGCATCGTTGAAATGGAGCTCATACGGTCCGGCATCGATCCCGGCGGGACGGCTGCCATGGCCCTTACGCACCTCTCACCGCCGGTTGTAAACTGGGTTGCTCTGGCAAAGGGGTTCGGCGTAGAGGCCTCTGCCTGCTCCACGGCCGAGGACCTTGCTGCCGGGCTGTCCAGGGCTCTTGCGGAACCCGGCCCCCACCTTATCGAGATGATCCTTTAGCTTTCCCGAAGCCTGCGACGATGGAGCGAAGGCCCGCTGCGAGGGGTGCAATGGACGGGATGCGGCAGAGGTCGTCGAGGAGGGCGTCGATGACGTGGCTCTTCTTCACGGTCCTGCCGAGCTGAATCCTCAAGGCTGCGAGGTCGGCAATGGCGTCTTTTCGCTCGTCGCCGCCTACGGAAGGATCCTTTTCCAGGATGTCCGCCATGTCCGAAAGGATGGCCGGGACAGCACGGCTTGGAGCAAATGCGTCGGCAACTGCTTCTTTTTCCGGTAAGGGCGCCGCAGGCGGCTCCCGGGGAGGCAGGCTTGCAAGGAAGGCCCCGGGGTCCTTCCTATAACGGCCGATGATGCCCGTTTTTCCACCCTCCTCGACGAAGACGCTCCCCTCCATTGTGATCGCTGCGCTGATCCCGCCCAGCATGTCCAAGGTCGCGCTGATTATCAGCCCTCTGTCTCCCAGAATGTTTATGGCCTCCTGAAGCTTCTCTCTGTCCGTGACCCCCAGCATGGGTGCGAAATCGTTGACGGTGAACAGGAAATTCGGATGGGGAGCGGCCTCTGCAAGGTCATAGAGGCGCGCGAGGAAGAGTTCAGCCACTTCTTCGGTCGTCATTACAATCCTCCCTTGATTGACTGCTGAGACGTTAATTATACCACTAAAGCATCTAAGGACGCTTAGTCCTTCTCCATCCCCATCGACGTTATGCTAAATTATGCTCGTGAGCGATGAACTCTTCCGCCCCTTCGGCCCCCTCACCTCCGCCCGCTTCCTGAGCCGGCCAAACCGCTTCCTTGTAGAGTGCGATCATGAGGGTAGGCGCACTCGGGCATTCCTGCCGAATCCCGGCAGGCTCAAAGAGCTGCTCCTGCCCGGGGCCTGCCTCTACCTCACGGCCGAGGAGGCGGCCGGAAAGAGGGCAACCCGATACACCGTCGCGGGCGTCGAGCGGGACGGGTGTCCTATCATGCTGCACACCCACCGGACCAACGACGCAGCCCGCTGGCTGATTGAAAACCGGCTCATCCCGGGCTTGGAGGACGCGGTTGTAGTCAGGCGGGAGGTGCCGATGGGCAGGTGCAGGTTCGACTTTCTGCTCAGGGACGGGCAGGGCGATATCCTCCTCGAAGTCAAGTCCTGCACGCTCTTCGGAAATCGGGTGGCCATGTTCCCGGACGCCATAACGGCCAGGGGAGCCAGACACCTGGAAGAGCTTTCCGCCTTGGCAGGCAAGGGGACGAAGGCGGCCGTACTGTTCATCGTCCATTGGCCCAATGCCGATACATTCATGCCTGATTACCACACCGACCTCCATTTTGCCAGGACGCTCCTTTCTGTGCGCGGCTCGGTCCGAATAATCCCTGTGGCGGTACGATGGGCGCCGGATCTGTCCCTCTCCAGGACTGTGCGTCTCCTCCATGTTCCATGGCCTTACATAGAGAGCGAGGCTCAGGACAGGGGCAGCTACATCCTCATCCTCAGGCTTGAAGAAGACCGCATGCTCCCCTTCGGCGCCGCGGGCAGCTTCTTTTTCAAGAGAGGCTTCTACCTTTATGCGGGCTCCGCCATGGCAAACCTCAACGCCAGGATAGAAAGGCACCTACGGCGGCGGAAGAGCTTTCACTGGCACATCGACCGGCTGAGAGAGGTATCGAGGGTGCACGCTGTCCTTCCCGTCCGCTCCTCTGCCAGGCTGGAATGCCTCATTGCAGCCGCTCTCCGTGATATCGCCGCCTGGTCCGTGGCCGGGTTCGGCTCTTCCGATTGCGCATGTGCGTCGCATCTCTTCGGCATGACGGCCGATCCGCTCCAAACCGCCGGTTTTCACCGCCTCCTCCAGTATTTCAGAATGGACAGATACGCGCCGGAGTAACGATCCGGCGTGCGATTGTCACGCGGATGCCCCGCCGGGCCCGCACCCTTGTTATTTGGCAACTACAAAAGCAGACGGATAGTCCCTGAGCACCTTCATGTGCGCCGTGTTCGCATGGGTCATCGATTTGTAGGGCCCAAGTTCCACCCTCCACAGGACAGATCCTTCCCGGTCGGCCTTTATCACTCTGAGCCGCCAGGGCTTGTATCTCAGCGCCTTCATGTCTTCGAGCAGAGAGATGGCGTCGGACTTCTGCTCGAAGGAGCCGACGTGGACGAAGAATTCGCCCAGGATGTCGTTCTTTTTGTGACCCTCGACGGACCCGCAGGTTCGGATAAGGACCCTCGCCAGACCGTTGTCGAGCATGGCCAGCTCCTTGGCCGCCCCGTAAGAGAGATCAATGACCCTGCCGGCAACGAAGGGTCCCCTGTCGTTTATCTTGAGGGTGATCGATTTTCCATTTTCAAGGTTTGTCACCTCTACGTTCGTATGCATGGGAAGAAGCTTGTGGGCCGCCGATATCCCGTACATGTCGAACATTTCTCCGCTGGAGGTCTTGTGCCCATGGAAGGATGGACCGTACCAGCACGCGACACCTCTCTCCTCGTAACCCTTTGCCGTCACGAGGGGATAGTAAGTTTTTCCTCTAACGTAGTAGGGGCGGTGCCCCTTTTTCCGCCGCCCTAAGGGAGATTCCTCGGCCGGTAAGGGCGGCTCGGGCGGTATGATCTCGGTCTCTTTCCCGACAGGTTTGGTAGGGGAAGCCTTCGCTGTTTTGACGACCGGTGTCGACGCCGGTTCTTGCGCGTGTTGGCCGGAAACGCACGCGGATAGCGACAGCACCATCGCAGCCAGTGTGTAACGGTGCAGTGAGTTCTTTACGTTATCGGGAGCAAAGGAATAGCGTCCCCAGGCCATGCTGCTGCTCCAGTGGGGTAGGCTATTACATTTTTATACAATAAGTCAATCGGTTTTTGTGCCTGAGAGGGAAATTGCCCCCCAAGGAGATGTGACGAATCCTGAGGCCCCGCGCAGGGGCCGGGGCGAAAGACGCTGCCTACCGTGATCGTCAAAGCCAGCGATCGATCAGGCCCGAGAAAAGCTGTTTGGCCCGCTCCAAAAGCGGCCTCTGCCGCCAATCGTCCGGGGTGATCCGTATCGACCGCGCAAGGTCTTTTGCGAAGCACTCCTCCATTTCCCGTCCGAACCGCGAGCCGATGACGACTGTGTTTACCTCGTCGCTGCTTGCGAGACTCCAGTACTCGAAGTTTGTGGAGCCGATGGTCGACCAGACTCCGTCCACGACCGCAGTCTTGGCATGAAGGATGGCGCCCTGGCATTCATAGATCTTTACACCCGACTCCAGAAGCTGCGCGTAGCGGCTTCGTCCGGCCTGCCGGATAATGGCGTGATCTGTGGTTTCGGGCAGGATGATCTTCACGTCTACCCCCCTGCGGGCGGCATCGGCGAGGACGTCGAGCATTTGCCTGTCGGGTGCGAAATACGACTGGGTTATATGGACAGAGCTGCGGGCATGGGCGATAGCCGATACATACATGAGATAGGCACCCCTGTGATCGATACCCTGGCTTGAGCCGACCGCCTGCACGAGGTCGTCGCCCCTTTCGTAGAGGTCCGGGAAGTACGCGGCCGCGGCGATGGCTTCCCCGGCCTGGCTTGCCCACGTGGCTAGAAAGAGCTTCTGAAACTGGGAGACGGCAGGCCCCTCTATCATAACGTCCGTATCGCGCCAGAACTGATCCGGGGGTGAGACATGGTCACCGGGGCGGCGGCCCCTGAGATAGGCCTTACCGATGTTTATGCCGCCCGTAAAGGCGACCCTCCCGTCCACTATTAGGAGCTTCCTGTGGGTTCGATGGAAAACGCTGTTTTCCCTGAAACTAGATAGGCCATGCATACGGTTGAACTCGACGGTCCTCACCCCAGCCTTGCGGAGACGGTCGAAAAACGAGGCGGGTGTTCCTCTGCATCCGAAGCTGTCGTAAATAAGGTTGACCTTCACCCCCTCCCCCCGCTTCCTGATGAGCATGTCAGCGAAAAGGCGCCCCACCTCGTCGTCGTGGAAGATGTAAGTCTCGAAGTTAATATGGTCTCTGGCCTCGCGGATCGCCTTGAGCATGGCCGCGAATGTCGCCTTTCCGTCGATGAGCAGAGTAGCCCTGTTGCTGCATACGATGGGGCTCGTGCCGACTCTCTCCATGAGGCCAAGGTGGCCGCGCAGGATATCCGTCGGCCCCGCCTCTTCTTGGATCTTCGCGAGAAGACGAGCGCCGACGTCTGCCGGGAGCCTCTCCCTGCCGTTCAGCACTACCGGGACGGTGGCGTCACGGTGGAACGTGTTCAGGAGAGGGCGGGCGTCGGGCAGCGAGGCGCAGGCGGCCGGCGCCAGGGCAAGACAGAGCTTGACTAACGAGAGACCGAGCCTGAACAGCCGGAAGCGTGATTTCCCAGGGCGCTGCACCCATCGTCCATCCCCGGGACGATGCAACGGAAGGCCTGTCAGAAAGCTCATGACGACAAACGTATGCGAAGGAACACGTTTTTTTCGTCCTCTTATAGAATATGGTAATCGCCTGCGGGTTTTAGCAACGGAAGGTAAGGATACGGCCGGGCGCAAAAGGTGCTGCCGCAATCATTTCCGACGCCGGAGGATACTGCTCAGGTCGTCCAGCTCCTGCTTCAGCTCCTTCAGCTTGGGCCCGCAGGCAGCCGCTATGCCTTTCTCTTCCTTGCCCGTGGTGATGCCGTCGCAAAGGACCAGCAAGTTCTGGTATTCGTCCATCTTTGTGACCAGAATATGGAAGGTCTTCTCGTCCCGAGCCATCAATTCCTGTAACTCCCGCCCGAATTCCTCCTGCCTCCCCTCCGAAGGCGCAGGCTCATCACGGGAAGGATGTAAAAGGGCGCAAGCCCCTAATAGGCAGATGAGCATCACGGGAGCGAGGAAAAGCGGCCTTGCCATCTTTCCGATCCTTGTCGGTTATTAGTAATAGCAGATTTTGAGACAATTTCAAAGAATTCCGAGGGGGTTTTGACCGTAAATCGACAGGCAATTATTTGCTATTGCTTTCGTCCTTTTTTTCACATAAGATTATGTAGCCAATATACCGGGAGGAGAAAAGATGGAGCATGTAGGAAGAGAGATCTTCTGGAATGTGGGGCAAACCGCGCGATGGTTTGCCTACGCACTTATGGTCATATCTTTTATTTTGATCATATACGGCATCAAAACCCGCTATCGAATGTGGAAGATGGGAAAGGCGACGCCTTTTGTATTTTCCCAGCGATTGGCCCAGAGGATAGGCTATTACATAAAAAGTGCCATTTTTCACAAGACTATTCTGCGGTCCCGCGAAGCCTATCCAGGCATGATGCACCTCTTCATTTTCTGGGGATTCTTGGTTCTGGCCATAGGAACGGGGCTGGTGGCCTTCGAGGATGATTTCTTCAGGCCTCTTTTCGGCATCACTTACCTGCACGGCGACTTCTATTTGATTTTCTCGTTTCTCCTTGACCTCGCAGGGCTGGCCGCAATCGTAGGCATCATCATGGCCCTGGTGAGGCGGTATGGCACGAGGCCGGAGCGGTTGGACAACCAGAGGGACGACTTGATAGCCCTTCTTTGGATCCTCGTCGTCCTCGTCACCGGCTTCCTCGTCGAGGGGGCCAGGATAGCCTACGACAGACCTCCATACGAGGTTGTAAGCTTCGTGGGCTGGGCCACTTCCTCTCTCTTTCTCGGTCTCTCCAAAGAGGGCATCACTGCTACCCACGCGGTCATCTACTACTTTCACATGTTCATCTCTTTCGGTCTCATCGCTTATATCGTGTTCTCGGGCAGGCTTCTTCACATAATCACGTCATCCCTTAATATGCTGTTCAGGAGCGTCGAGGATGCGCCCAGAGGCGCCATCGCACCCATAGCCGATTTCGAGACGGCCGAGGAGTTCGGAGTCAACCGGATAAACGATTTCACCTGGAGACAGATCTTCGACCTGGACGCATGCACCCGCTGCGGGCGGTGCCAGGATAGGTGCCCGGCTCATCTGAGCCAGAAGCCGCTTTCGCCAAAGAAGCTGGTCCAGGATCTTAAAGCCGAATGGCTCAGCGCGGCATCGGGAGTCAAGAACGAAGAGGGGCTGCTCGACAAGGTCGTGGCCGAGGAGACCGTCTGGTCTTGCACTGCCTGTCTCTCATGCCAGGTCAACTGCCCTGTTTCAATTCCCACCTTCGATAAGACTATAGAATTGCGGCGATATCTGACCATGACGCTGAGCAAGGTGTCTCCGGAGCTGAAGTTGCTTTACAAGAACCTGCAAACGCGGTTCGACCCTTACGGTATGGGCAAGAGCAAGAGGCTCGAATGGACGGAGGGCCTCGACATAAAGAAAGCAACCGAAGAGCACGTTGATGTCCTCTACTGGGTCGGCTGCGTCGCCTCCCTCGACGAGCGGAACAGAAAGGTAGCGAAATCGCTTTCGGCGATCCTCGGGAAGGCCGGTATCTCTTTCGGGGTGCTCGGTCCGGACGAAAAATGCTGCGGGGACCCGCTCCGGAGGACCGGAAACGAGTACCAGTACCAGGATATGGCTCAGGGGAACGTGGAGCTCCTGAAGGATCTTGACATCAAGAAGATCGTGACCGCCTGTCCCCACTGCTACAACACGCTGAAAAACGACTATGCGCAGATCGGCGGCGATTTCGAGGTGTACCATCACACGGAGTTCATGGCGATGCTGGCAAGAGACGGGAAGGTCCGGTTGAATCCCGTCCTTGAGGGCATCACGACCTATCACGATCCCTGCTATCTCGGCAGGGTCAACAGGGTATTCGACCCGCCCCGGGAAATCCTCGACCGCGTGAAAAAGGACCGGTTCGTGGAGCTGCCGAGGAACAAGGATGAAGGATTCTGCTGCGGCGGCGGCGGCGGCAGGATATGGATGGAAGAGCATCATGGCAGGATATGCCACCTGAGGATGGATGACGCCATCGGCGTGCAGGCGAATACCGTTATTACCGCTTGCCCTTACTGCCTGATCATGATGGAAGATGCCATCAAGGATAAGGAGAAATCGGAGTCGATGAAGGCCCTTGATATTTCCGAAGTTGTTGCTAAGGGGATCTAAAGGGGTCGAAAGCAGCGGCCATTAATAGATGGGGGGATGGACCATTCCATCCCCTCATCTATTTTTTTTCCTCTAAGTTTCTTCGACTATAATGGCTTCCAGGGGGCACTCTTCTGCGCATGCCCCGCACTCGGTGCACAGTTCGGCATCGACTTTTGCCGTGTCATCGACAGAAATAGCATCCGCCGGACAGACCTCTGCGCAGGCTCCGCAGGCCGAACAGGTTTCTTCGTCAACTTTTGCGGGCATTCTTCCGACCTCCTTTCTTGTAAGGTAAAGATCAGTTATAGATATGGCAAGATAGGCAGAATGTCAATACAAAAATTATCTCTTGTGAAGTCGGGAGCTTGCCGCGAATAGCCCGTACGCTAACAAAAAAGTGCTTGACTGATTTTGCTGGTTTTGATAAAAAGGAGACCAGATAGGTTCGGTATGAGAAAAAGTCTCCCGGTTGTCTGCTTTTTTTCGCTCTTTTTCCTCGTTGTTTTGTGCGGTCCGGTCCATTCCGCGAAAAACGAGAGGATTGGGCACCACGGCCATAAGCACAAATCGGCCAGGTCCCCGCGCCACCGAGGGGACATCGCCGGGGAGCGGGCGGACAAGACGGGCGGACTCAAGATAAAAAGCCTGAGATCGGGCCCGGAGCGGGCCTGGAAAGAGGCGCCCGCCGAGGAAGTCGCATCGGCTAGAGATGAAAATGACGAGTACCTGGAGTACAAGGTCAAGCGGGGCGACACCGTAGACAAACTTGCGACGAGATTCAACGTCGGCAGAGACGAGATAGTCGACCTCAACAAGTTCAGCAAAAAGCGGCTGAGACCGGGAGCGACCGTATTCATACCGAAGACAGGCGACGAAGGGGAAGAAGGACCCGTAACGCTGGCCGAGCGGCCCTTTAAGGCCTGGAAGAGCGAGGAGGAGCGCGGCATTCTGGTAAAGGTCGCAAAGAGCTTTGCCGGAGCTCCGTACCGGTACGGGGGCGAGAGTGTCAGGGGCCTCGATTGCTCGGCGTTCGTGAGAAAGATGTACAGTATCTTCGAAGTCGATCTTCCGCGCAGCGCGAGGGAGCAGTTCTGCGCAGGCCAGAAGGTGAGCAGAGGCGACCTTGCGGCAGGCGACCTCGTTTTTTTCAAAACCAGAAGGCTTGCCCGATATCCAACCCATGTAGGTATTTACATTGGCGACGATAAGTTCATCCACGCGTCATCTCTCCTCAGGAGGGGCGTGAAGGTCGATGAGCTGAGCGAGGCGTATTTTACCAGGACCTATATGGGGGCTGTTAGGGTAAAGGCGCCTCCGCGGTCTGCCGCCGACGCTCCGGAGGGGGACCAGGAGCAGCACAAGTTGTCGAATACCGCTGGATAATCGCTGCCCCTTTTGTTATGGGCCTCCATGACGAAAGGGGAGTGTCAGTGTTGATATTTGAAGAATCTCTCGGCGCTGTTGGTCGTTTTCGCTGTCCTCTTACAACTCTTCGCATACTATACCCTCATAAAGAAAATCGAACCCTTCATGTACCAGTTCTATATCTTCGCCTGGTGGTCCTATATCATACTTATCGACGGAATCCTTGCCCTTAAGACCGGCCGCCATTTAGTGCTCAACAGGCGCGTCCCCTATCTCGTAGCAATGTCTGCGGCCTTCTGGTGTCTCTTCGAGCTTCTGAACGTGCGGCTCTTGAACTGGTTCTACATCAATGTGACGGACCAGCCGGCCATTCGTTTCCCTGGGTATTTCCTGGCCTTCGGCACGGTGATCCCCGCGATCTATCTGACGAAGGAGCTTCTCTGCCGGTTTCTTCCCGAGGTCAGGATCAGAAGGGTGTCGGTCGGGGCCTACCGGTTGTACGCAGCGCCCGCAGGCCTTGCCTGCCTCGCGCTCTGCCTTGCATTTCCTGCTTACTTCTTCGGCCTGGCCTGGGCTTTTCTCGCCCTTGTGGTCGATGGCGTCAACTACCGGCGAGGCGGAACCTCCCTTGCGCGCGACCTTGAGAACGGCTCGTTGACGCAGATACTGGCCTCCGGACTGGCCGGCATGATCTGCGGCTTTCTCTGGGAGTTCTGGAACTACTGGTCGGTTACGAAGTGGGTGTACACCGTCCCCTTCTTCGAGGACCTGAAGCTTTTCGAGATGCCGGCCCTGGGCTATATAGGCTTTGCCCTGTTCGGCCTCGAGACGATCGCCTTTGTCAATCTTCTGGAAGAGAGCCCTTATCTCGGAAGATCACGAGTCCGCACCTCGCTCCTGGCGCTTTTTTTCGCGCTTGCCTCTTTTTTACTGATAGACCGCTACACGGTCTTCTCGCACACCGCTCCGGTGGACCGCCTCTTTTTCCTGACAGAAGGCACCAGGGAGGCCCTGGAGTCGAAGGGGGTAGAAACAAGCTATGCCATCGACCCTCGGATGCTCAATGAAAGGGAGAGGCGCAGCCTGGCCCTTATGCACCTGAAAGGTCTCGGCCTGGAAAATCTTCAGAAGCTCCAAGAACAAGGAGTAGATACGATCGAGGACTTGGCCGGCCTGGATCAGGACCAGCTTTCGCGCATGATCGGCGAGAGCAACATGAGACGGGTACGCGTCTACCTTAAAGCCGCCAGGCGGGCGGCCGGGCGCCCCTTTGGGGCCGGGTTAGTTTCGGGCGGTTTGCACGGTGCGGCAACCCAAACCGGAGAACACACGCTCTTATATGATAGCCGCATCCCACAGTCTATATGGGACGCGATACTCGGCCAACCCTCGACACTTGCGGAGCACGGCATCGCTCCCGATCCTACACTCCTCTTTCCTTTGACGATCGATGGGGGCCGATCAGTCCGCCGCCCGTGACGCCACTTTTCGAGCCACAAGGACTATTGAATAAGCGTAGTCGATCGACAGAAAACGGAACAAGAAATGGAATACATACGCCTTGAGGATGTACTGGAGAAAACTGTCATTGAAAATTCTGAAGATTCCGTCCACCTTGAACTCCGCTGTGTCGAGGATTCCGGCAAGCTCATCATAGGCATAGAAGGACTTGTGGTCTACAGTTGTGAAGAAACGATTGGGATGGAAGATATTGGGCGTGGAAACAAGGATGAACCCCTCATTTCTCAACTTATGTCTCAGGGTAGTCAGTAAGGTGAAACCTTCAGCGGGGGTGATATGCTCGATTACCTGCGAGAGTAGGATCACGTCGAAAGTTTCGTCAACGTTAGCCAAATCGTAAAAATCGTGCTGCAAGTTCTTATCCACATCCATACTCTTGTAACGGATACTTATTCCGAGCCCCTTAATTCTGTGCTCGGCCCCTCGGGACCCGGCGCCCACGTCAAGGACGCTCATGCCATCCCGCAGCAGCCGTCCCAATACCTGGGTCTGCTTCTTCACGAGAGGCACGTGCCATATGGTTGGGTAGCGCCGGTGAAATTTCTCTCGGGCCAGCACCAGTTCAGAGAATTGGAGCTTGCCCTTCCCTGTCAGCTCCACTTTGTATGCGTCATTCTTAGATCCCATCCGCAATAAGCCCCTCTTGCCGCAGCATAACAAATGCCTGAGTTCTTTTCAACCAGTAAGTGCGGCGAGGTTAGGGGAAAATCAGTCATAGCTATACGTCTTTGTCGCTGCGCCCTGGACGGAGCCGCTCGGACCTTGACATGGACGGACGGGTGTGGTGGAATAATTTTATGGCTAAAAGAAAGATTAGGGATGAGATCAGAAAGCCGGACGTGCTTCAGGCCTTCGCGCAGCAGGCGATAGCCTGGATCAAAGAGAACAAGGCAAGGTGCATCATCGCCGCAGCGGTTGTGGTCGCTGTTTTGGCCTCCGGTTGGGGCTACGGCCTTTACAGGGCAAACAAGGACGAGAAGGCCCAGTACCTGCTCTCCGAGGGCATGGGCAGTTTTCAGGAATATACGGTCAATCCCAAAGGCGACGGACTGGCCAAATCGGAAGGGAGCTTCACCAAGGCCGCCAGGGAGGGCTCGGGCGGCGTGAGGGATATCGCTAAATTGTACCTTGCAAGGATCGCGGTCTTGAAGGGCATGAAGGAGCAGGCGAGGCGCCTCTATACCGAGGTCGATAGAAGCGCGTCGAGCGACGTATTGAAGAGGCTTTCGGAGGCAGGCCTCCAGGATCTGGACAAGAAGCAGTAGAAAA
>JBEKOT010000051.1:0-14886 GCA_049521495.1 Syntrophorhabdales bacterium
CCGCCTTTTGCAGCTTTGCCTCCGTCCGCCTCTTGAGGTAGTCCCTGATGGGCCGCATCTCCGATGATCCGTCCTTTTTCTATTTCAATCCGCTCAGCCTGCGTCTCTCCCCGAAGCACCAGGTAATACACTGATTGTACCATAATTCATACTGTGATTTCCGCGGGACAGCAATTCACGGCGAGCTGCTTTTTTGCTCACTCAGACCCGTCGCCTCGCAGGAAGTCCCCCTCCTGCCGGAACGATCTGTCCTTGCAGGAGCGGCAGCGATGGGACATTCTTAAGTAAGTAAATAACAGCATGCCCTGCCGGGCACCCGTGAATCATGAAAATAGCTGCGGGCTATTTTCCGGGTAACTAGCTACTGTTTCTTTGTGATACTCAGTCTGCTGATCCCGGCCTATTTCTTCCGCGTCCTCATCACCTCCTCGCAAGAGGGCATGTAGTCCTTCGAGGGGATGACCACGATATCGGTTGCAACGAGAAAGTCTTTGAATTTCGGGCTCTTTCCGACTACGCCCCACATCATGGGCAACTGAAGCTGGTGGTCGCACGCGCGCATCTCCAGCTTGCCGACGGGGCTGTCGATTACAAGGCCCTCCATGGCGCTCACGAACTTTTCCGTGTCGAAGGAACCCGCCTTCTCGTAAGCCTTCTCGATCAGGTGGCCCGCCGAGTAGCCGAAAAGAGCGAACATCTGCGGGTATCTTCCATAGGTCTTCCTGAACTGGTTGACGTATTCCGTGTTCGCGCGCGTCTCCGGATAGTAGAAGAGGTACGGCGCCGTCCCGTAGACGCCGGCAGGACCGTCCGGCCCGAGCGGCCCCAGGATGCCGTAGTCGATCACAGTGTGCTGGTAGATGGGGACCTTCGAGACCAGCCCCGTGGCCTTCGCCGCCTTCGCAAAGGTGATCATGCTCGCCCCGCCCGTGGCCGCTATGAGGAAATCGGGCTTGGCGGTCATGACCTGGGTAATGTAAGGCGTAAAATCGGCCTCCCCGACTTTCCACCAGGTCTGTCCCATGAGCTGGACGTCCGGACGCGCCTTCTTCAGGTTGTTCCAGACGGATTCCGCGATCGAGTGGCCGTACTCGTAGTCGTCCCCCGCGATCCAGTATTTGACATGCGGCATCTTGGCCAGCGCCACGGCCGCCGCCCTGCCGGCCATCAGCGTGTTCTCGGCGATGGTAAAGATGTAGCGGTGGCCCTTCTCCCCGGTAAGCTTCTCGCTCCTCGAGTTCGTGCAGATGAAGGGGATCCTTTCCTTTCTCGCATAGTCCGATATGGCGAGGGCCGTCGAGCTGCTGATGGTGCCCATCAAGATGTCTACCTTCTCCTTCATGACAAGCTCTTTCGCCATGTTGAGCCCTATGTCCGCGCGGAATTTTTCGTCGCGGGTGACGAACTCGATCTTCCTCCCCCTGATGCCGCCCTTCGCGTTGATCTCTGCTGCCACCATCCTGAACCCGTCGAGAACGTCCTGGCTCATAGTAGCAGCAGGACCGGAGTAAGTGTCGACGATGCCTACCTTGATCGTGTCAGCCGCATGCGCGGAAGAGGAAAAGAGGAAAGGGCACAGCCCGGCCGCGAGCACGAGGACAAAAAGGGACTTTTTCATTATGGACTCCTTTATTTTACTGCTCCTGCAACCACTTCGAATATACTACCCGATACCATCCGACGCCCGACTCCGAATATCATTCAGTGTTACCATTTGTAGGCGGGGAGCGCAACAGGAAAAACGAAAGCTGTAGAGAATATGGTGTCCTGTTCTTTTACATTGATAACTATCTTACGCATCTCATTCATATTTGCCCTCCCGGATCTTTACGACATCGCAAAAAAGTACACGTTCAAACCACATGTTCAATTGCTTGACCATTCTTTGTTATTACCGATAAAATAGGAACACGATGAACCTTGCTGCTGTTTTACAGAAGAGCCGCGGCGCCATTATCCGCGAATGGAGCGCCATTCTCTTGACCGGATCAGGCAAAAGATACGGAGATAGGCCCCTAGAGGAGCTGATTACCCTGACGTCGGAAGCGACAGATGCGAATTATGCCGTGCTGATCGACGACAATTTCGCCAAGATCGACAGCTTTATTGAAAAAATAACGCGTATGCGCCTTAGCTCAGGCTTCACTCTTTCAGAGGTACAAAAAGCTTTTAACGTGTATCGCACAATCGTCATGCCAGCCCTCGCGCGGGCCTTGAACGGGGATGAGCTTATCGGTGCGCTCAAGCGGCTCGATTACTGTCTGTTGTACACTATCACGAGGTTCAGCGACTATTTTCAAACACTGCATGAAAAGCAGGTGACGGATCACGCCCAGAACCTCGAGAAGGAGGTAATGAAAAGAACGGGCGAGCTTTCCGAGTCAGAGGCCAAGTACCGGATGCTGGTCGAAGAGATTAACGACGGCTTTTTTATCAACCAGAATGGCAACATTATTTTTGCCAATCATGCCTACTGTGAGATGCACGGATATTCGACAAGCGAGGTGCTGGGCAAAAGTTTTCTCGATTTCGTAGCTCCTCAATCGATTGCCATTGTACAGAGCTTCTATGAGAAAAGGATGGCCGATCGAATCGCGCTAGAGCAATACATGTACTACCGTCGCCACAAGAACGGGAGCCTTCTGCCCACGGAAAACAAGGTAAAGCTGATACTCTATCAAGGGGAATATGCTGCGGCGGGAATATGCCGGGATATCACGGAACGGGTAAAGATGGAGCAACAGTTGCGCGAATCGGAAAGCCTCGCCCACATCGGCCAGCTCACCACGTCGCTTGCCCACGAGATCAGGAATCCCCTGTCATCGATCAAGATGAGCATCCAGATGCTGCTCAAAACCAGGAAGCTCTCAGGAGGCGACAGAAGGACCATGGAGATCTCGGCTAGGGAGATTGCGAGGCTGGAGAGGGTGCTGGCGGAGATGCTCGACTTCGCGAGACCGGTGCGGTTGAAGCTTAAGGCCGCCTCTATCGACGAGATCATCGAGTCCTGCGTCGAGATTGTAGAGCCGAGGATCAAGGAGAAGAATCTGATCGTCGGTATGAGGCTCGGCCTGGGCGTGCCGAAGGCGTTACTCGACCGGGAAAAGCTTGAACAGGCGGTCATAAACGTGTTGCTGAATGCCATAGAGGCGCTGCCGGAAGGGGGGAAGATAGACATTTTTACGAGGTGCAGGAAGAAAGAGGAACCGGCGATAAGAGTGGAGATATCCGATGACGGTCCCGGAGTCGGCGCCGAAGACCTGCCTTACATCTTCGACCCCTTTTACAGCGGCAAGAAGAAAGGCACAGGGCTGGGACTCTCGAACGTGAAAAAGATCGTGGAGGCGCACGGAGGGACAGTTTCGGCAACTCCCCGGCGGAGGGGCCTGGTCCTTGCTTTCACGCTGCCCATTAAGGCTGAAGCATGAATAAGAAAAGGATACTCATCATCGACGACGAAGCATCTCAGCGGGAGCTGCTTTCGATGCTCTTTTCGAGAAAGGGCTACTCCGTCACTTGCGCATCCAGGGGTGACGACGGCCTGAAGGAGCACGAGAGATCGGTCCCCGATGTGGTAATCCTCGATATACGGCTGCCCGACAGGAATGGGCTCGAGGTGCTCGGCGAGCTGCGCAGGAATAACCCCGGGACCGCGATCATAATGATTACCGCATACCACGACGTTGAGACGACGGTAAGGGCGATGAAGCTGGGGGCCTGCGACTACATAACGAAGCCGATCGATGTCGATGAGATCGAGAAAGCAGTCAGCCGGGCCTTCAGATTGGCGACGACCGATGGACCGAAAACCTCGCCCATCGAGCAGGACCTCCAGAAGGGGCCGATCATTGGAAGAAGCAAGGCCATGAAGGAGATATTCAAATCGATAGGGATGCTCTGTGAAAACAGGGTGACTGTGCTTATTGAGGGCGAAACGGGGACCGGGAAAGAGCTGATCGCCAAGGCGATCCATTGTTTCGGGCTAGATGCGGACCACCCCTTCCTGGCGATCAACTGCTCCGCCTTGGTCGAGTCCCTGTTGGAAAGCGAGCTTTTCGGGCACGAGAAAGGAGCCTTCACCGGCGCTGTTTCAAGAAAAAAGGGGAAGTTTGAGCTGGCGGGCGAAGGGACGATCTTTCTCGACGAGGTCGGGGAGATACCTTTCGAGATCCAGGCAAAGCTGCTGCGGTTCCTCCAGGAAAGGGAATTCCAGCGCATCGGCGGCGAAAAGACCCTCAAGGCGAACGCGCGCGTCATCGCGGCGACGAACAGGGACCTCTGGCGCATGGTCAAGGAGGGAGCCTTCAGGGAGGACCTTTACTACAGGCTGAGCGTGGCGAGGGTGCATGTGCCGCCTTTGCGCGAGAGGAAGGAGGATTTGCTCTGCCTTATCGACCACCTCCTCAAGAAAGTCAACCTGGAGGTGGCCAAGGATATCAAAAGCGTCGAGGAAAGGGGGATGCTCAGGCTGCTCGAATACGAGTGGCCGGGCAACGTCAGGCAGCTCGAGAACGTCCTTACCCGAGCGGCTATTGCGACGAGGGGCGAAGTGCTGCTCGAAGAGGCCCTGATACCCTTTCTGGGGAAGGAGGCCGTGCAGGCGGAGACCCCCGGCCAAAACCGCCTGAGCCTCCACGAGGTGGAGAAGGATCATATACTCAAGATCCTGGCAAGCACTAACTGGCACATCACAAAAAGTGCGCAGATCCTCGGCATCTCAAGGCCTACGCTAAGGACGAAGATAAAGGAATACAACCTGCTGCCAAAACATTAGCAGGCATTGTCGAAGAAAAAACCGGGGTGGTGGATGCGCCGCCCACCACCCCGGAGGGGTCTTAGGCGCTCACGGCGCGTGCTGCGACGCAGCTTTCGCTGTCAGCTTGACGGCCACCGTCTCCAGGTCTTCGCCCTTCACATTGACCCTGTAGAACATTACCAGCACCATACAGATGAAGCTCGGTATGGCGAAGACGATGAAGTACTGGCTGAAGCTGAAACCGGCCATCTGCAGGAAGCCCCCGAGGAGGGGACCGACAATCGAGCCAAACCTCCCGACGGTCAGTGCCCACCCGACGCCCGTGGAGCGTACGTTCGTCGGGTAGATCTCTCCGCTGACCACGTGCTGCGCGATCTGGGCACCGATAATGAAAACGCCCGTCGCGGCGCCGATGATATAAAGGGCCGTGTTATTCGACACGGCGCCGAAGAGCCAGACGGCGATGCCGCCGAAGAAGTAGGTCATCACGAGGGCCGACTTGCGGCCGAACTTGTCCATCAGGAAGCCCAGAAAGATGCCTCCCGCCGAAGCGCCTATTGCCTG
This sequence comes from Syntrophorhabdales bacterium, assembly GCA_049521495.1. Classification (GTDB taxonomy): domain Bacteria; phylum Desulfobacterota; class Syntrophorhabdia; order Syntrophorhabdales; family WCHB1-27; genus CAWEPK01. Next base: position 5,321 of record JBEKOT010000051.1, read on the forward strand.
TATCAATCCGTAGCTGTAACTCCTGACTACTGAAAAACCCGCCTTAACCAGCAGCGAGGGCAACCAGGTGGCAAGACCGTATACGATTAGAAGGTTGAAAAAGTAGGTCAGCCAGACAAGGACGGTCATCACGGCCAGCCTTGAAGTGAAGAGCTGCCCGATGCCGGCGGAGGTCTGCGCGCCGGGCACTGAGAAGCTCTCTTTGGTCCAGCCGATCGGGGCGACCCCGGCACCAACCTCCACCTTTCGAAGCTCTACGATCGCCTCATCATAGCGCCCCTTCGACGCGAGAAAGCGCACCGACTCGGGAAGGAGCCACTTCAGGAAAGGGAGGAGGATAACGGGGATAAACCCCATGAGCAGAACGACCCGCCATCCGAAAATAGGGATGAAGATCATGGCTATGAGGGCCGCGACCGCCCATCCGAAGGTAAACCCTCCAAACATGGCGGTCACCGCTTTTCCCCGTATGCGGGCCGGGGAGTACTCCGAGACGAGCGTGATAGTGAGCGGCATGGCGCCGCCCATACCGAGGCCCGCCAGGAACCTGAGCACGCAGAACGTGCCGAAGTCGGGGGCCCAGAAGGCCGCGCCGCTGAATGTGGAGAAGGCGAGAAGGGCGAGCATGAGCGTGGCCTTTCTGCCGACCCTGTCCGCGATCATACCGAACCCCGCCGCGCCGATCATGAGACCGACGAAGCCGTAGGACGCTATCGAGCCCGCCTTCACCGGGCTCAGGTGCCACTCCTTGAGCATCTGGGGCATTACGTAGGCTATTATCTGCGAATCATAGCCGTCGAATATAAGCGTCATGCCCGCGAGCATCAGGACCAAGCCGTGGAAGCGGTTGAACTTCAGCTCGTCACACCATTTGGTTACATTCGGCGTTGCCTGTTGGTTCATTGAACCCCCCTTTTTTTCTTTTGCAGCGACCCCGGATCTTCATCCGGCCGGACCTCTCCCCCCTTTCACTTCTTGCCAGCCGCCTCCTGCTCCAGCTTCCGTGCTATATCAGCGCGCAGGTCGCGCTTCAGTATCTTGCCGGCCGGGCTGAGCGGGAACTCCGGGACGATCTCCAGCCTTTCCGGGAGCTTGAATTTGGCGATGTTTTTCGTAAGGAGGTAATTGGAAAGCTCTTTGAAAGTCATCGTCTCGCCGTCCTTCAGGATCACATAGGCGCAGGCCCGTTCTAGGAAAACGGGATCGGGCATGGCGACGATGGCGACGTTCTTCACCTTCGGGTAGCTCAGGATCAGGTTCTCGACTTCCTCGACGTTGATCTTCTCGCCGCCCCGGTTGATGACGTCCTTCTTCCTGCCCTCGGTGAAGATATAACCTTTCTCGTTCATCCGGACGAGGTCGCCCGTCTTATAGAACCCGTCGGACGTCCATGCCGTCTTGTTATGATCCGGCGCCCTGAAGTAGCCGCAGACCGTGTAGGGGCCGCGCGTGACCAGCTCGCCGACAGTGCCGAAGGGGAGGACATTCTCGTTGTCGTCGATCACCTTCACCTCGTCGGCAGGCGACACCGGCCTTCCTGAGCTTTCCATGACCATGTCTTCCGGGTCGTCCAGTCGCACGTAGTTGAGGAGACCTTCCGCTGTTCCGTAGACTTCCTGGGGGAAAGCCCCGAGCACGTCCCTGACCTTCTTGCGCAGCTCCGGCGCCAGGCGGGCGCCGCCGTTCTGCAGTACCTTGAGAGAAGTTAGGTTATACCGGGAGACGTCTTCACTATTTACCCAGAGCACGACGAGGGGCACCGCGGCGCCGATGACGGTGATCTTCTCCTTCTCCACAAGGGAGAAGACGCTCGCCGCGTCCGTCGCCGCAGAGATGACCACCCGTCCCTTGTTGAACCAGGCGCCGAGCATACCGCAGGAGCCGAGGGTGAAGTTGTGCGCGGTGGGCAGAACGGCGAGAAGGACCGTATTCTCGTCGAAGCCCGCCGCGTCCGCGCTCTGCTTGGCGTTATATACGTAATCATTGTGTGTCCTGGGGATCAGCTTCGGAAGGGCGGTTGTGCCCCCGGAAAGATGGATGAGGGCTACATCGTAGGGGTCCGGCCGGAACTTTTTCAGGTAGTCGGAAGGATAATCTTTCTCTATCGGTTTTGCCAGGAGGTCGTTGATGGACACGATCCCCGGCCCTGCCTGACCGCGCGCCACGAGGACGAACTTCAGCTCCGGCACCTCTCCGCGCAACTCGTTGGCCATGGAGAGGTAGCTGAACTTGCGGAACTCGGAAGGGATCGCATAGCCGACTGCCCCGCTGTGTTTCAGGAAATAACCGATCTCCGTGTTCCTGTGCGGCGGCAGTGACATAATCGGGATGACGCCGATCCGTACCAGCCCGAAAAAGGTGTAGACAAACTCAGTGATGTTGGGGAGTTGGAATACAATGCGGTCGCCGGGCTTCAGGCCGATCTCCAAAAAATGGAGGGCCAGCCTGTCGCTAAGGACTTGCATCTCCCGATAGGTCACCTGCTTGTCCTCACACACGAGGGCCACTTTGTCCGGCACCTGCGATACGACCTCGTCGAGCTTCTCCGCGAGCGTCTTCTCTTCCCAGTATCCGGCCTCCCGGTATCGCTTCATATATTGCTGCGGCCACGGCACGAACCCTTCAAGCATAGCTACCTCCTCCATGATTTTGGGCGTGAACGTCCATAGATTGCTTAATTTATGTACGTGAGCAAGTACCGTGCCGCCTTCCACGTTATCCGCCACTTCTTGGAATGGCCTGCGTACAGGAAGAATTTTGCTTTCCTGCCCGCCGGCCGGTTCTCAACCGGCTGGAAAAAAATTTGCCTGTTGGAAAGAGTATTGCCGCCCGAAATAGGGGTCAGTCATCGAACCCGATCCCTTATGATTGCCTTCATGACACATTTTCTTTACGCTCCGCCCTGGCACGCGCTTTGCTTTTGTCTTCTGAAAATTAAGTCGAGGAGGGGGTATGGATCTCACGGTGGCACAAAGGAACTTTCCACATATATTCTCGAAGGGCAGGATCGGCAAGTACGAGACGGCGAACCGCGTAAAATGGGCTGCCTGCTGCGTCTCAAACTTCAACAACAGGGACGGCTCGTACAGCGAAAGAGAGTATGCCCGTGACGAGGTGATAGGTGCAATGCAGTGCGGCATTTCCACGAACCAGGGTGCTTATCCGGACAAGGCAGGGCTAGGGAAGGCTTACTGGAGTCAGGTCTGTATTGCTGATGACAAGTACATCCCGGGACTTGCCCGCGTGGCCGATATTCTTCACAAGAATGGATCGATAGCGATGCAGCAGATCCTCCACGCCGGCCGGTACGGTGGCATCGATCTCGGGTACTGCATTCAGCCCTCGTCTGTGGCACAGACGCTCAAACATTTCAGGCCGCCGAAGGAGATGACGGTCGATCAGATCTATGAGGCCATTGAGGACCACGCCAGCGCCGCTGTGCGTGCGAAGAAGGCGGGCTTCGACGCCGTGGAGATCGCGAGCTTCATGGGCTACCTTATGTCCTGCTTTCTCTCCCCCTATACGAACAGAAGGACTGACGAATGGGGCGGCAGCGTGGAGAAGAGATTCCACTTTATGGAAGAGATCATAAAGGCTGTCAGGAAGGCATGCGGCCCTGACTTCGCGATCTCCGTCCGGCTGAACGGCGCGGAACTCATGGACGACCGTGAAGGTAATACCAAGGAGGAGTGCCTGAGAATCATGGAGCTGGCGGAGGCCGCAGGCGTCGACCTGATCAGCATGGTTATCGGGTGGCATGAATCGACTCGCGGGGCGCTTGGGAGGGACATCGCCCATGACGGCTGGTTACCTCTCGCGGCGGAAGCAAAAAAGAGGGTCAAGGTTCCCCTCTCTTTCGGGCCGCGCCTGGCCGACCCGAGAATTGCCGAGAAGGCGATTGCCGAGGGTTGGATGGACTTTTGGGAGATATGCCGCCCGGGCCTCGCAGACCCTAGTATAGTTCAAAAAACAGCTGAGAACAGGATGGAGGACATAAAGCCCTGCATCGCCGATCTCACCTGTCTTGCCAAGCTCTTCGCCAACCAACCCTACATTTGCACCGTTAACCCTCAACTCGGTCATGAGATGGAACCCGAATACCGGATAACTCCGGCCGTTCGCAAGAAGAAGGTTATCGTGGTGGGAGGTGGCGTCGCCGGTCTTGAATGCGCGACGACTGCCGTCCAGAGGGGGCACGAGGTCATCATTTACGAGAAGAATAACCGGCTGGGCGGCCAGGTGCTCTCTGCCTCCCGGGAGATAGGAGGCGGACAACAGCTGAGTGCACTGATCGACTACTACGCCATTCAGGCGAAGAAGCTCGGGATCACCATAAAACTCGGCACCGTGTTCGACAAAAAGGCGGCCTCTGCGGAAGCTGCGGACGTAATTGTGGTTGCCACCGGGGCGGCCATAGACAAACCCGGAATCCCCGGTATCGACAAGCCGATTGTCGCTATGGCATATGACGTGCTCGAGGCAAACCCGAAGGCAACGGGAAAGAAGGTTGTCATCCTGGGGGGCGGAAAGGTAGGGCTCATCGTTGCCGAGCACTTTGCGTCCCAGGGAAACGAAACGTGGATCGTTGCGGGCCAGAGAAGGGTCGACACGGACGTCAGCACCACCTTCAAGTGGAGACACGCAGCATGGGTAAAGGAGTTCAATATAAAGGTCCTGACGGAATCGAAGATCACCGAGGTGAAGGACAACGGGGTCACTGTCGTCAATAAAGAGGGGAACAGTACGTTTCTCGACGCGGACATGGTAATCATAGCGGGGCCGCGGAGATCGGAGAACACCCTCTTTACGGAGATCGACTACATGACGGACGAGACATACCTCGTGGGGGACGCCGTAGTACCCCGGTTCATGGACAGCGCCATCCATGAGGGCTTCAAGGTAGGCGTCAGGATTTAGGGATGGAGCTCTACTACCTCATAGAAAACAGAAACGGGTTTGAAAAACTCCTTGCCTCAGGGTCGGAGAGAGAGCTGACCGCTGAGCGGGAAAGGCTCCAAAGAGAGACCCCAACCCCCAGCCAAGAGAGAAAGCCGGGATGGGACACAGTCGGCTATTACATAGTGCCAGGGCACGAATGGCACGGCCGGGATTGCCCCCTCATCCCGGTCGACCTGTCTTGAGGGGACGTGTCATATGGATGTGGTTTATCTGGATTATGCGGCCACGACCCCGGCGGCGAAGGAAGTCATCGATACGATGATCCAGTACTTTGCCGGGGTCTACGGCAATCCCTCAAGCACCCATGCCCTGGGTAATGAGGCACGACAGGCGCTCGAGGAGGCACGGGCGACGATCGCCCGGTACATAGGCGCTAGACGGGACGAGGTCTTCTTCACAAGTGGAGGGAGCGAGGCGAACAACACGGCCCTCAAGGGGATAGCATTCGCCAACAGGCACAGGGGCGAGCACATCATCGTCTCCTCGATCGAGCATCATTCGATTCTCGAGGCGTGTCTATTTCTCGAGGAACAAGGTTTCCGCGTAACCTACCTGCCCGTCGATCGTCATGCATGGGTTAGCCCGAATGACGTCGAGAAGGCCATCACTGACAAAACAATTCTCATCTCCGTGATGCATGCAAACAACGAGGTGGGGACGATAGAGCCGATCACTGAGATAGGCCGGATCGCAAAGGAAAAAGAAGTTTACTTCCATACGGATGCAGTGCAGACCCTTGGCCACATACCTGTTGACGTCAACGACCTTAGCACCGACCTGCTCAGCGCGTCGGCTCACAAGCTGTACGGGCCGAAAGGCGTTGGCCTTCTGTACGTCCGTAGGGGCGTAAAAATATCCCCTCTCATACACGGCGGGGACCAGGAGGGAGACCTTCGCGCAGGAACGGAGAATGTTGCAGGAATCGTCGGTTTCGCAAAGGCCGCTGAGGTGGCCGAGCGAGAGTACGACAAGGAGGCGAGAGAACTCGTGCGGCTCCGTGAAATGCTCACGGACGGGCTGATCGGGATTGGGGGCGTCCATCTAAACGGCCACCCTGATTACAGATTGTCGGGCAATGTTAACGTCACCATAGACGGGGCCGATGGAGAAGACCTCCTGCTCGATCTGAGGCTGGAAGGCATCTGTGCATCGAACGGTTCCGCCTGTAACTCGGTGAAGACTCGGCCTTCCCACGTGCTAGTTGCAATGGGATTATCTCCCACGGCAGCACGGAGCTCACTTCGCTTCACCATGGGCAGGCAGACCAGGGAATCAGACGTCGAAAACCTTCTCGACGTCATGCCTTCCGTCGTCACCCGCTGCAGGAGAAACTATAATCCCTATATCTAACCTCCCGGCTACCAGCCCAAATTACGGCAGTGTCCTATTCTTAGCAGAGTAGAAATGTCCGGTATGCATGCTCTTGTCTGTTCATGATCTCGTACCGATTCTCTGCTCGTGATATATTCTCGCCGTATTGCTCCGACCCTTCTCATAGTGAATACCGAGAAGATATGGTGTCCTGTTCTTTTACATTGATAACTATCTTACGTACAGCCCCTTTACTATCGGTTCTTCTGCCCGATTTAAGGGGAAAAGAGCCGTCATCGATTCGCTAAGAATTCTGTGTGTGTAAGTTTTCTTTACGACCTTTGTCCGATGAGAATGCGGAAACACAATCAAGCAGGGTTTTACAGGATGGCACGGTGCTTGCTTGGAGGGAAGCGACAGGGAACCCTATCCGTCTCATAATTCCTGTCTTTTCTGCGGACAGCGATAAAGCATCGGTCGAAATTGAGGATGAGAAATGGGAAGGTTGCTTTTGCTGATCGGAGCTTTCTGCCTATTTGTCACCCCGGCATATGCAGCCGGCCCCTCAATTGTTGAAGCCGACGGCCATGCCTGCATGAAGGATTACAAATCCCGAAAACGAACGGAACAGGCTGCATTACTCGATGCAAAGAGAAAAGCTACTGAATTCGCGTCGACCTGCATCAAGAGCGAAACCAACGTCAAAGACCTTGAGCTGAAGGAAGACACCCTTCTCGCATACTCGGATGCCGAAGTGAAAACTATTCGCGAATCGGGAAATAGTTGGTATAAAGATGCCGCATCCGGCGACGACTGTTATCGGGTTACAATAAGGGCAAAGGTTACCCCCGGCGCTGAAACGGCGGAAAGGAAATATGCGGATCATGAGCGCCGGGAGCTCTGCGGGACAAGAGCTTACCAATTGTTCAAAGATGAGTACTCGACCTATAAGAATGGCCCCGTCAGCCGCGTCGGCCACAGAAGTCATTACAACGGCAGGATGAATAAATGCATTTTATATGTGGAGGTCATTGCTGCTCAAGATTTCTATAAAAAGGATGACCGTCTGATCGACGTCACCGAAAACAGGCTGCTTGGCACGGGCACATTCATCCCCGGTCTCGGTCCGATGTGCTTTATAAACGGCCCGGATGGTGTAAAAGGTGTAAGCGGCGCCGATTGGCTTGTCTTCGTGCGACAAATGATGCAAGAGTAACAGGGCCGGAGTCTGTACGCAACAGCCGGGGTCGGACCGGGGTTCCGGGGACGGTCAAGGAGGGTCCCATACCGTCTACTTCCGTACACTTTCGTCTACCCCCTTCGGCCGATCCGGGCGGGAAGACTTGGAAAGCGGGATGGCAAAGGGAGACGGAAACGGCAGGAGTCAGGAAGACTTACAGAGGCCGCAATTGTTGCACTGCGACTCCTCGCCGTCGTCCATGTAAGCGCCGGTCTCGCCGTACAGGTTCTGCATAAAGACGCGCCTGCCGTCCCTGCCCTTGATGTAGCCATTTTCCAGTGGGATTTTGCCGAGGCCTCCCGTGATGTCGAGGGCATAGCAAGGGACGGCAAGGCCCGAAACGGACCGTCGTAAGGAACGCATGAGGCTTATGCCGGTCTCGAGGCGCACCTTGAAATGGGCGGCTCCGACGACGTCGTCAAGCTGGAAGAGGTAGTAAGGCCGCACCCCTAACGCCACCAGCCTTTCGAAGAGGTCGGCCAATACGTGGACGCAGTCGTTGACCCTCCGCAGAAGGACGGTCTGGCTGATTACGACCGCCCCCGCTTCCCTCACGCTCCTTACGGCGCCGATGAACTCCGGCGTTACCTCCCTTGGATGGTTGATGTGAACTATAAACCAAAAGGGGCCGTATCGCTTTATAGCCCGCCTGTGGCGGTCGAGGGCCTCCGGAAAAACGACCGGCACCCTTGTACTCACCCTCAATACGCTTATTCGATCTATCTTTTTGAGTCGCCCGAGCACGTACTCCAGCTCGGCAGCGTCGCACATCAGCGGGTCCCCGCCCGAGAGGATAACCTCCCTTATTTCATCGCACTTCTCAAGGTATGAAAAGGTCTCCTCCCTGGACTCCTCCGGCCTGAAGCCGCGGCCCACGATGCGCCTGCGGTTGCAGAAGCGGCAATACATGGCGCATTCGGCCGTAATGAGGAAAACGCCCCGTCCCGGATAGCGCTTGAAAAAAGAAGGGGTTACGGCAATCTGTCCCTCCCCCAGCGGGTCCACCTCCCCCGTAGACCCCAACTCGAGAGATGAGGGAACGGCCTGAAGGCGTATGGGGCAAAGGGGGTTCTCCCTCTCCATGAGTCCGGCGTAGGACAGGGGTATCCTGAAGGGATAGACGGCCGAGACGTCCTCTATCGTCTTTCTCGACTCGTTATCAAGGTTTATGATGCGGCCGAGGCGCTCGACGTCCGATACCAGCCTGTCATTCATGAGGCGACCCTGCATAATACCGTCAGGCCTTGCTTCGAGTTATGCCTATCTCCCGGGCAAGGATCTCCCCGGACTTTCGACTCGGATGAGCGCGGGCCTCTCCCGTCGCCCGGTTCTCTCTTTGCGGGTGTTTTTTCGTTCAAGATCTGCGACAAAAGAGCAAGAGGAGGGTAAAGGGGGCTACCCTCCGCGCCTTATGCTTCGGTCTTCATTCTATCCGCTACTGAAGCGGGGTAAAATGGTCCCTTCTGTTTTTCGCCCAGGCCGCTTCATTGTGTGCCGGGTCCTCAGGCTTCTCTTTTCCGTAGCTTACCGTTTCCATGCGGCCAGCATCCACTCCCAAGCTTACCAGGAAGGCCTTAGCGGCGTCAGCCCTTTTCTGACCGAGGGCCAGATTGTACTCAACGGTTCCTCTTTCGTCGCAATTCCCTTCGACCCTGAACTTACCGGTATTCGACGTCAGCATCCCGTAATCCTTTTTCAGAATGTCGGCATCGCCCGGACGTATGTTGTATTTGTCGAAATCGAAGTGGATGTCCTGCATAGCCGCGGCGGCAGGGGGTACCATTGCGGCGGCCGCGGGCGCTCCCGGCACTACGACCTGTTCCTTCTGCTCAGGACCGACGACCATCTTTTGCTCCGGTACCGCGGGCGGTTTTGCCTCACCTCTCATCTTCTGCTGAAAGCATCCGCAAGCCGCCAGGCTGAGCCCCAACATGACGATCAAAAGCACGAGACCGAAAGACTTGATTTTCATTCTCGACCTCCTTAGAATCAGGGGTATATCCGCGCGGACATACCCCCACTTGGACTGAACCGACTATTTTGCTGGTGCTGGTGC